>NZ_JRNG01000044.1:0-23078 GCF_000759055.1 Corynebacterium tuscaniense DNF00037
CCATACTCCACCCTGCGCGTTGTCGCCACCGCCCGCCGATTGCCACTTGGTTTACGCCACGCACCAACAGCCACGCCCACTCGGTACACCGCAGACGGATCAAGCCCAACAGCACGAGCAATGTCCATCGGCATTAACCCTTGAGCAAACAAACCGGCAATGGCATCCCTGTCAGCCTGAGTCAGCGGAGAACGCGCCCGAAGCGGCAAACTGTCACGATGCGCTATCCGATACGCCGTCGATAACGACCACCCAAGCCGCAGCCCAGCAGCACGAACCGACAGCCCCTCAACAACGACCAACCGGTGAAACCGAACAACCTCATCACCACTCGGATCCCAACGCGAACCAGACACAACCAACACCAACTTTCCAATCAGTGTTGCAACGATCCCTAGAACTTAGGGGTTCCTGGCCCGGTTCAGTGGTGGTTTTGGCCTATTTTTGGCACCTAGTCAGCACGTGTAGACCGTGGCCGTAATCGGCGACGGTCTTAGGCGACTTCCTGGCCTGGCTGTGGCGGTGCGTTAGGTCCGGCGAGGTCGATGAAGTCCACCGCCTGTTTCTTCCACGGTTTGCCACCGCCCGGATTCGGAGGCGGAGGCGTGATAAGCCCGTCGCGCAGCCGCCTGAGGTAGTTGAGGTACAACCGCACGTTGGAAGCAACAACCGCCAGCGCTGTACGCAGCACAATACCAGTAAACCCACGCATGGCCTTCTTGGTCCTGTCGCCGGTGCCGATATGGGATTCACCTTTGATGAAGGCGTTGGCGGCTTCGTTTCGAGCGCGGTAGACCTTGTACAGCGCCTTCCACTCCTCGGTGTAGGCGGCGGGTCCTTGCTGGTGGTACTTGTTAAACCGCACAGCGTCGGGGTCGTTGACTCCGACGGACACGGACTTTTGGCGGCACACATCACCACACGTTTTCTTGTTCGGCACCTGGCGAACTGACAACGGCAGCGCTGGGTTGCCGGCAGCGCCTTTGCGAGCCGCGTTCTTCTTCGCTTTCTCGTCATTCTTACGCAGCGGGCATGCCACCTTGCCAGACAAGGCGGGACACGAAAACCGCACGGTGCCGTCGCTGGTGACTTCCTTAATGTCGAGTTGCAACCGCTTGCGCTGCTCTAACGCGAGTGCAAACTGTTCCTCGGTGATGTTGCCTTTATCGAACTCGCCCTTCGGGTCAAGCAGGTCCTTGCGCTTGGCAATCGCCGGACAATACCCGGTGCCGTCCACGAGTGTCACGCCACGATAGGTTGCGGACACACCCTTGGTCTCTGCCCTGTTTGGTACTTCACCGACCAATTTCCAGCCCTTCTCCCGCATGGGGATTTGGTAGTGCTCGGCCTTCGACAGTGGGTAATACGCCATGTCGGTGACTGCATAGCGCCGGGGCAGGTTCGTCCTTTCCAGGTGTGCCAGTGCGGCGCGGGCGTTATAGCCCGGCCTGTCCATCGACAACCCAACCACCGGCGCTGGCAGGGTTGTGCCGAACTCACCACCGACAGCAACAACGGCGGTGGCTTCAAACGCCCAGGCAGACTTCTTGATGTTCTCAACACCGCTAACACCATCGCCCTTGTGGTCGCCATTGCGGATATACCACCCTGCTTCCGGCGTAGACGGTTCACGGCGAGAACGAGCGGTGCGTCCATACCCAGTGACTTCAATCGGAGTGCCGTCAATAGCAATGTCTCCGTCCCACCCGTCAAACATGTTCTCGTTGAGGACCTTGGCACTCGCCAGCGCCAGCATGGACATGAAAATCGAGGTCCTGGCGTGGCGCGAGGTCACAAACTGGGGGTCACGACTGGCCTCAAGTTCGGCGTATTCTTCCTTGCTCAACCGGCGCCAGTGTGGGGTTTCAGGAAACGGGTCAATCACGTCACGCACACGGTAACGCAGGGTCCGCCATAGCCGGTCGTACCAGGTGGGTGCTGTTCGGGAACCCCACTTGCGCAGGTCAATGTCGAGGGCATTCCACGCCTTGCCGTCGAGACGGTAGCGCAGAATCTCGGAGGCCTCACGCACATACATGGGCTTGCCCAGCAGTGCCGGGAGAATGAACAGAATCAACGCGGCGCGCACCGGAATGTGCGCGGGTCGGCCACCCAGGCCACGCCCGGCGCGGTCCGCGCTATCCCATTCGGCTAGTTGCTCAACCACACCGGAGGTGTCCACCACGTCGGTTGCAATTTTCAGCATATCGAGCGAAATGGTGCCCTCGTAGGTTGCCGGGTTGTGCGTTGTCATGGTGTTCACCTCCCTCGGTTGTGTGGTTCGTCCCTGGTCTGTGTTCGGTTATTCGGCGATGTGGAGGCTTGGGTACGGCGTTCGCCGCAGCAGCGCACGCGCCTGCTCGGCTGGCACCTCGGCGGTGTGGTACCACCGCGCGAAGTGCTGTAGGTCGGTCAATCCCGCTGCCTGGCAGACCACGGCCTCGGGCACGTTGTGGTGGAGGTGGCCGACAATCCACGTTGTGCGCAGCCGCCGCGTATCCAGTGCCACCGCGTGCGGTTTGCCAATACGGCCAAGAATCGCGGCCACGGACTCCGTGGTGGCGTGCGCGCGGTTCGGCCAGAGCACCAGACCGTGCACGCCGACGTTGCCCGCCGCGTCGCGCACAACCTGTTCCCACTCGGCTAACACCGGCACCTCACGCGGCGCGGTGTCGCGGTAGCCGTGGGCGGTGATGGTGACACCGCCGTCGCTGTGGACGGTGACGTCGCCACCGCGCAGCCGTGCCATTTCACCGGCGCGAAGCCCGGCACCTAACCCCAAAGCGAGCGTGAGCGTGGCACCCGCGCGTTGGTAGTCGGTGGACAACCCCTGTGCCCATTGAGCCAGGAAGTGCTGCTCCTGCTCGGTATAGGGCGCGTCTGGTGCCTTGTAGCCGTACTTGGTGGTGCGGTCGTCAAACGGCCAGTTCGGGTTGAGTTCGCGGCCCAGTCGGTACAGCAGGGACCGGCGCACGCCCTTGGCCCTGTCGGTCAATCCGGTCTGCGAGACGACGTATTCCACCACCAGCGGGTCGAACACGTCCGCGTAGGTCAGTTCCCCACCGACCTGGTTGAGTGTCACGTGCGCTGCCTGTGCCACCGCCAGCATGATTAGCCGCAGCGACGCACGGTCCGGTTCGGTTGGTATCACGTGTTCGAGGGTCACGGACTGCGTGAAGTCGCGGACCTGTACCCAGTCGTCCTTGTTCATCGAGCGCGGTATGTAGTGCAGCGCCGCGTCGCGTAGTTCGTCCCTAGTTCCCATGTTGGTCACTCCCCTTGCCCTGCAACGTTTCTTAAAAGAAACACTACGCGGCAACCCCGACGCCGGACGACCTACTCGAACACCGATTAGAACATGCCTGCTCAACGGGGTCACTTGCCAACCTCCCCTGTGTCGGAGACCACGCGAAGGTGGCCGTAACCGGGCCGTGAGACACCTTCCAACGGCGGGACGACAATGCCGGAGTAGTCGGCGTCGAATCGCAAGGCCACAATCGCGGCCCGGCAAATCTGCGCGTAGTTCGAGCGCGGTTCCAACTCGGAGACCTCCACCCCATCGCGTAACTGCATGACCACCCACGTGTCAATGAGCCGGGTAGGTTTCAGGTCGAACCCGAGTGGCTGCATGTTTGTAAATGGAAACGCCTGGCTGGCACCATTGACCCCACGCTCGTACAGACTCGCCACGGCCGCACGTGCTTCGGGACGAACCGGGACCGGCTCGCCGTCCACGCGCACAAACTCGCCACGCGGGTCGAGGTCGCTGGTCCTAAGTGCTCTACGCTGCGAGGTCCGCAAGCCCGCGCCGATGGTCAGTGCCACCGCAAATGTGGCACGCTCGCGGCTCTGTGTCGTCGGTGCGAGTTCCAACCAGTCACAGACCTTGCGCAACTCGTCCGGCGAAAGCGGCCGCGACTCTGGCACAGTCTTGTGGACCTGAAACGGGCGTGTTCGCGGCAGTTCCGACAACTCGCGTGCCGCCATGCGCGGGTCCGGCGACGTCCACACCCAACACAACCGAAGCAGGGAGCGCTCGTGCCGCGCCGCAGGGTGTTCTCGCACTTGCTCGGCCACCCACCAGTCCACGAGGTCGTGGCCAAACAGGTCGTGTACGTCGTCCTCATTGACACTGCCCCAGACCTGCTTCACGCTGGTCAAATAGCGCGCAAGCAGACCGCCGACGGTTTGCAACCGCTTGCGGGTATCAATGCCTCGTACGGGTCCGTCATGCCCGAAGGCCACGCCACACAGCAGTACGTGCTGTATCACCTCGGCCACATCATCGGTCACTGGGTTTCGCCGTGGACGGTAGCGGCGGGCCTGTTGTTCCAGGGTTCCTAGTTCTGACATACTCGCACCCGATTCGGCGTGTTAGCAGTCGTTTTCGTGTCCCCCGGGGCATAATCGGAGGCCGTGCCAGAGTCACCGAAGTCACCCCGCGCCCTGTATCCGGCGTGGCCGCATGACAAGCACGTGACCAACCCCGCCCACGAGGTCGTACAGCGACTTGCCCGCGCCGTGGAGCGGCTGACACTACAAACCTCGACAAGTGACGTGGCACGGACGTGCAACGTGCCGGTAGCCACCGTATCGAGCGTGGTGCGCGGCGCTGCATGGCCGAGCACGCTCACGCTTGCCAAGTTGGAGCACGGCACCGGCCACCACCTGTGGAGGGTTCGGGAGAAGAAACTTCGCATACCCCCACAGTGACCGCCGAGCCGCGAGATAACTAGCACACATGAGCACTTTCCGGCAGGCCGGAAAGCATTGTGCTACATAACTGACCTATCCTGGGTTTCACCCACGGCCCCGACACTCAAATAAGGAAAACATGAACCGCGAAACCGTCTTTATCATCTACGTATCAGACATAGACACCTCCGTCGGTTTCTATAGCGACCTACTCGAACTAAAGCCCGACTTCGTCTCTCCGCGTTATGTGACGTTCTCATTGGGCGATGGTGTGTCGCTCGCGTTGTGGACCGGCAACGCAGACGCCCTGGAGGGAGCGGTAGGACGCACATCGGAAGTGTGCATGAACGTTCCGGCCGCCCAGGTATCCTCCGTGTTCGAGCGATGGAAAGAACAGGGAGTCACCATTGTCCGCGAACCGTACGAGGAAGTTTTCGGTACTACATTCGTAGCGACCGACCCGGACGGCAATCTCCTCCGAGTAGCACCAATCGACTAGAGCAACGCAGCCCCGCCCAACGCAGCGGGGTTTTCTCTTGCTCACAGCCACGCCGAATACCGCCACCCCGTTTCTTTCGAGACACGCACGGTAATCTGGGGGACATGACGGAAAACAAGCCAACTCACGGGCGCGCAGCGAGGCCAAAACCACGCGCGCTCTACCCCGCGTGGCCCGAGGACACCACCGCCGACGGCGCGCACGCACTGGTGCAGGCGTTCGTGCGCAACCTGTCCGCCTATGTGGCTGAACAAGCAGGTCACGGCGTATCTCAGTCGGAACTCGCCCGCCGCGCCGACGTCGCCAAAGCAACACTTAGCAAGGTCCTGCGCGGTGACGTGTGGCCTGATTCTGTCACCGTCGCCCGCTTCGAGCACCTAGCCGACCGGCGGCTGTGGGACGGTGCAATTTCCGACACGTCCCCTGACCAACCGAGCGAGCACGCCGACACCGACACCGACACCGACACCGATTAAGCGAGAACAACCACAATGTCACGACTCAACGACCTGATTACGCAGGCCAAGAAGGAAAACCCACGCCTGGGTGCCGCCCTTGAACAAGAGTTCCACGCGCGGACCTCGCGCACGTTTGGGCTGGTGTTTGAGCGACACCTACCCGAAGAAGTCGAGTTACCGGGCCGACCAGTGCGACGCGGTGACACCGTCCACGTGCTACCGCCGCGCGGGTCCAAGGACAAGCCGGACCCGCGTACCTGGCGCGTCGCCGGTATCACCCGCACTGACGACGGCCGCGTTGCCCACTTAGTCGAAGCCCACCCGGAGGTAGACGAGCAGCCGGAGGTTGTGGACGCGGTGCCCGTTGCCGACCTCGCTGTCACCGCCGAGCACGACGACGTAATTTACCCCGGCCTAGTACAGACCGGCGAAGTCATCGGTACAGACGACCCGGCCGCGCCGTTTCACAGCGTGATTAACGCGGAGAACTACCACGCACTGAAAATGCTCACCTACACGCACTACCACTCCATCGACTGCATTTACATCGACCCGCCGTACAACACCGGGAAGGACGACTGGATTTACAGTGACCGGTACGTTGACGCAGACGACGTATTCAGGCACTCCAAGTGGCTCGCTTTCATGGAGCGTCGATTGCGGGTTGCACGGAACCTGCTTAGCCCGACCGGAATCATCATCGTGGCTATCGGAAACGAGCAGCAACACCGTCTGCGTATGTTGATGGACGACGTGTTCGGGGAGGCGAACTTCATTTCCAACGTCACGTGGAACGGCGGGCGGAAGAACGACTCCCGGTTCGTCTCTAATGGCGAGGACTACATGCTCATTTACGCCAACGACAAGACTGCGTGGATTAAAGAGGGCGTGAAGGTCAAGGACGCTCCCGACGTGAGCAGTCTTGAAACAGCAGCGGATATTGCGGCTAACGGTGCCCGCTGGCGCGCCCCGAAAGAGGGATACGAGGCCGTGCTTGAGAAGGGCGCCGAGGTCTGGCGCGAGGCACGACTTACTGCGGTTGAGCAACAGTTCGGCTCCGATAGCACCGAGTTCTCACGCCTAGCGAGCGCGGGAGACGACACCGACTTCGACACTATGTACGCGTCGATTAACGAGGCGTTGCCCGCCGACGACCAGAAGCAACTGTTTCGTCGCGCGGAACTGGACGGGGAACAGCGTATGCGTGCGTTCTACCGTCAATTTCCATCGGACGACCCCGTACGCAAGACGTTCGGGCGGTACAACTATTTCCTGCCCGACGGGACCCTTTGCTGCGATTCCGATATTTCGTGGCCTAAATCCGGCGGCCCCAGATACGACGTGTACCACCCGGATACGTCGGGAGCCGTACCCATTCCCGACCTTGGCTGGCGTTTCCCCACCCCGGAGCGTATGCAGGAAGTCATTGACGCGGGACAGGTCATCTTCCGTAAAGACCACAGCAGGCCGATTAGGTTGAAGAACCCTTTGGAACGTTCCAGCGGAATCGTGCCATTGTCCACGTTTGACCGGCAGCGAACGCACGGCTCGCGGCACTTGCACTGGAACAACAAAGGCGAGGTGCGTGGCGTGTTCGCGGAGAACCGTTTTCCCAATCCGAAGGACGTCACCGTGCTTGCGGATTGGATTGAGGTCTGTACCCCGAAAGACGGCGTTGTGCTTGATTTCTTCGGCGGCTCGGGTTCCACACTTGAAGCCGTCATGCTGATAAACGAGCGGGCAAAGTCTAAGCGCAGCGCGATTGTGGTGACGAACAACGAGGTAGGAAGTAAAAAGGCCGCGTCGCTGTCCAAGCAGGGTATTCGCAAGGGCGACCCCGAGTGGGAGCAATGGGGTGTTTGTGAGTACGTGACGAAACCGCGTATCAGGACCGTGGTGACTGGCAAGCGTGAGGACGGAAGCCAGTTTTCCGACGGATTCGCCGCCAACGCGCGGTTCTTCACGCTGACCTACGAGCCGCCGACGCGTGTGCGTCACAACCGCGCGTTTGCCGAGATTGCGCCGATGTTGTGGCTGCGTGCGGGCCAAACTGGCCGGATTATTGACCGGATACCGGAGCAGGGCTGGGACCTCACCAACGCCTACGGCGTGATTGAGAATGTGGCTGCGTCGGCGGAGTTCGTCGCGGCGGTGCAGCAGCACGAAACGGTGCGTGTGGTCTATATCGTGACCAATGACGACCTAGTGTTTGAGTCTATGGCGCGTGAACTGGCTGACACCGGGGCCGAACTGGTTCGTCTTTACTCGACCTACCTCAACAACTTCGCTTTCCAGCAGACACGGGAGAACCACTAATGAAGTACACGCTCATGCCGTACCAGGAAACGGCCGCCGACACCATCATGGAACGACTCGACAAAGCGGCGAAGTCACGCACCATCGGCCAGCAGGCCGTGTTCGCCCTGTCTGCCCCGACGGGTGCCGGCAAGACCGTGATTGCGACCAGCGTGTTCGAGCGCATTTTGATTCCCAGCGACGACCGTGTGGAGGACGAAAACGCCGTCATTTTGTGGCTATCGGACAACCCGGACTTGAACGAACAGTCGCGCTACCGTATCGAAACCGCGTCCAGCGACCTTGCCACGCGCACGGTGACGCTGGATAGCAGTTTCAACCAGCCCGTATTCGAGCGCGGGTGTATTTACTTCCTCAACACGCAGAAGTTGGGAAAGGGCACCAAACTCACAGGTGGTCGCCGGGATAGCCAGGACCCGCTGTTTGCACGCGGTGACACCACGCAGGTGACGTTCTGGGACACGCTGCGCAACACGATTCAGTCGGAGACGCACAACCTGATTCTGGTTGTCGATGAAGCCCACCGCGGCGCGGGTAAGCAGCGCAAAGACAAGGCCACGATTCTGCGCCGCCTGATTGAGGGCCACACCCCAGAGGGCCACGCAGAGCCAGTGCCACCGATTCCGACGGTGCTGGGTATTTCTGCAACCCCCGGCGCGTTTAAGACGATGATTCAATCCATGACGGGCGAGCGGTTCGTCATGGGTGACGTGGTTGTGCCGGTGGCCGACGTGCAGGAGTCCGGCCTGATTAAAGACATTGTCGAGTTACGTATCCCAGGCGAAGAAGGCAAGTCGTTTGACGGTGTGTTCGTCCAGGACGCAGCGCGTATCCTGGCTGAAACCACGGCCCGGTGGGACGCTTACCACGAGGACCAGGGCGGCGACGGCGAGCGCGTCGTACCGCTCATGGTCGTGCAGATGAAGGACAAGGCCACGGACGAGGACATGTACCAGGCCATTTCCGCTATCCGAAAAGGCTGGCCGCAGATTCCGCACGACTGTTTTGCCAACGTCTACGGCGAGCACGACAACATCATGGCCGGCGACACGCTGGTGCCCTACATCGAACCGCAGCGCGTGCAGGAACGCACCGACATTCGCGTACTGTTCGCCAAGACCGCTATCTCGACCGGCTGGGACTGCCCACGCGCCGAAGTCATGGTGTCGTATAGGCCAGCGGTCGATGAAGCCCACATCACGCAGGTCATTGGGCGTATGGTGCGCTCCCCACTCGCACGACGGATTGAGGGTAACGACCTGTTGAACTCGGTGCTGTGTATCCTGCCGCAGTTCAACCGCGCTGCTGCCACGGACGCGGTGGAGAAAATCAACCAGGACAAGGAAGTTGGCACTGGCGGCGACGGTGGCGACGTGCCGGTGGGCGAGATTGTGATTGATACCGAGTCGCTGACACCCGTGTCCAACGAGAAGGTCTGGGACGCATTTCGCGCGATTCAGCGCATGGTTGCACCAACGCGCTCGGACAAGCCCATTTCCATGCTGCTCAATCTCGGCATTGAGTTGCAGCGCGACGGGCTGATGGAAAACGGCATGAAACAGGCCGAGGACGAACTTATCTCCATTGTCAACGGCTACCTCACCCGCTACGAAAAGCAGGTTGCCGACAAACGTGAGGACATTTTGAAGGTCGAAACCCAGCGACTTGTGTTCGGCTACGCGGACCGTGACCTGACACTGGCCGAGTCCGGTACCGAACTGTACGCCGACCGCCGTGTGATTGATGAAGCCTACCGCGCGGCAATTCCAGTGTTCACCCGCGCGCTGGCCGATATGTGGGTGGACGCACGCACCGACGCGCTCGCCGCAGAGGACCCGGACGCGGACGAAGAGGAACTAATCGACGAGGCCCGGCTGCAACTGGCCGCACTGGCCGGTGTCGCTGGCATTGCACAGTCGGTGTCCGACAACGCGGACGACGTGGCAGGTGACTGGTTAGATACCTACAACGCAGAGTTGGCCGTGCTTCCTGACTCGCGCAAGGCCGCGTACCAGCCGCTGCGTGAAATGGCGATTCACCCAAGCCACGAGCCGTTGACCAAGCCCGCGAACCGGACGGTGCCGCAGGGCACAGCGGATAAGGACGGCAACCTGGTCCCGTTTGCCCGCTACAAAGGCCACCTGCTTGCTGCAAGCGACGGCACGGCACCGTTTGGACTCAACGAGTGGGAGGCCCACGTCGTTGCCACCGAGTCCGGCCGCAGTGGTGCTGTTGGCTGGTACCGCAACCCGTCGCGTGCCAGTGCGGAGGCGTTGACGGCGGTGTACCTCGACGACACGGCGCAGCGGTGGCGCAACATGCAGCCGGACTTCATCTTCTTCCGCGAGGTCGCAGGCGAGGTTCGTCCCTCGATTATCGACCCGCACGGACACCACCTGGGCGACGCGCTCGACAAACTGCGCGCGCTGTCCAACTACGCAGCCCAGTTCGGCGACCAGTTCGTCCAGATTCTCGCGGTATCCGGCAAGGACGTTGACTCGCTGCGGTCCGTGGACCTCAAGAACCCCGACGTCCGCGCGGTGATTGACAAGGCCGAGTCCGCGGCCGAGGTCTACGAGCGAGAGGGCCGAGCGTACAAGTAGCGGGCGGGAAAACCGGGCGGGGTCCGGTGGGAACGGATTGTGAACCAACGTCACGGCGGCTGGCCACACGGTTTCCCAAACGTCCCTCACCTCGCAGCAGCCAGCTCATCATCAATGCTCACTGGTGCCGCCGCGCGAATGCCGATCGCGCCCATGAGCACTGCACTGGCCACGAGCGCGATGAGTATCTCCCGCCACTGCCCCGTCGCGCCGTACGCTACCCCGACCACGACTGGCCCCGTCCCTGCGAGCAGATACCCGTACGGTTGCACGAAGCCGGACAGTTTCGCTGTGACCACATGGGAGCGGCTACGTGCCGGGATGAGGGCGATGGCGGTGGGGAAACAGAACCCGCCTAGCCCCAAAAGGAAAGCCCATAGGAGGGGAAGCTGGTCGCCGCTAAGTAGAAGCCCCAGGTATCCAGCCGCGGTGGCGGTAGCGAAGATGACCACGAACGGGGTGAGCGTGCGTGCGCGTGCGATGAGCATGGGCATGACCAATCCCCCGACCACGTTGAGGCCACCGACCAAAGTCAGCGCGAGCGTGCCGGTTGCCGCGGAAAAGCCATTGTCGCGGTAGATCTGCGGCAGCCAGCCCATTTGCACGTATGCGTTCATCGACTGCAAGCCGAAAAACAGCAGCAGGAACAGCGCCGTCGGCGAGCGCCACATGGAAACGTTGAGGGGCGCGTCATTTTCGGCGGTAGCTTCATCGATGCGGGGCGCGTCATTGCCAAGTTTGCCGACGACCACCAGCCACACCACCACCTGCACCACCGCGGGAACAGCCCACACGGCCAACGCCCACTGCCAAGCACCGTCGCCGGTGAACACCAACGCACTCAACGGGCCAACGGCACCGGATAGACCGAGTAGGGCACCGTAGGCCGTCATCAGCGCCACCATGTGCCGCCCACCATGCTGCTTGATCCACGCTGGGAGCAGCACGTTAGCCACCGCAATACCCGCGACGACGAAGCCGGTGAGCACGATGAACACCGCCATCGCCCCCACCCAAGGACGCACCGCTAAGCCAAGGAACGTGAGCACGGTGCCAAGCGCGATAGTCCGCGTCAGACCCAAACGCATAGCTACAGGCACCGCACCCAAGCCCATCAGCGCGAACAAGAATCCCGGCATCGCTGTAATCAGGCCTGCCTGCGACGCCCCAGCCCCGAACGCAGCGAGAGTTTCCTCCAGCACCGGGCCTACCGACGAAATACCTGCACGCAAGTTAATCGCCACCGCGACGACAGCGGCGAAAAGAAGCGGGGCCGACAGCTGTACTGCCTTGCCAGGACCTTTCCGGGTGGGGCGCTGAGAGGTTGATGCCATTCGACCATTAGGCACCCGGGTTCAGGGTCACGTCAACTCGTCTGAAGACGAGTGGCAAACCAGTTAAGTAAAAGTAGGATCGACGGGCATGTATATCAACGCGTATTCAACAGTCCGCGATGAAATCCCGGGCCCCTACTCGCACCAGCGCGGTTTAAATGATCCAGAGATGGCCGGCCACTTGAACGGCTTCTCCGCATTCATGTGGGAGCGCGGACAACAGGAGATGACAGCTAGCCTCTTCGGGCTGATCCGACACATCGGGGACACGAAGCGACAGTACGTCTTCGAGCGCGAGGACCTGCATGGCCTCGAGGACTGGGCAGAGCAGACTAATTCAGTGTTCCTGATGCCGGACGGCACGGTGGTCAATGTGTACGGCGAGGACATCGTTGCGGGTGGCACCGTTCCGTATCATCCAGCGGCCAGGGCGCGGGCGTCGCGTGTGCGCGCGGAGATCATGCAGGACACCGGGGTGACGCTGCCCGCGCACTATCCGCCGGTACGCAGCGAATTCGAGGCAGTGTTGCGTGAGCCACGGGAGGTCGTACAACGGTTTATGTCACTCGTGGCAGTCTCCGAGATAGCTGGGTTTTTCTGTGCCGAGTCGGAGCCACCGCTGGCAGAGATTCGCGCGGTGCTGCCGGGCGCGTTCGAAACACTGACACCCACAGAGCAGCGTTTCATCGAGCTCATCGAGTCTGGTGTGACGCCTCACACCCCCTCCCCTGGCGGCGACGAAGCACGACACCTAGCATTTCAGCTGGCATGGCAAGTACTCGCAGCGCAAATGCTCGCGCACGCTCTGGGCATCCAGGAGCTTCCTGAAGGCGAGATCCGCGTTGATGCAACGTCACTGGCCCAGTGGGTCGCAGACAGGGGCGAAGCTGCCATCCACGAGCAGGCGACGGCGCTCATCAGCCTGCCGAAGCTGTGCGACAAGTACGAATTCGTCCTTGCGATGCGGTGGACCGCCGTCGACCAGGAGGTGAACCCGGAGCGCCCAGCTCTTATCGACGAGCCAACCGCCGGCACACTACTTGAGTGGCATCGCGCACTTTCGTGGCTTTTTCATCCGAATTCGGACTGGGAGGATGTTGATTTGTCGACGTAAATGGGCAACAGTTGAGCGCGGTTTCATTGGCTTTATAGCCCCCTCCTTGTCTCAACACGTGTTTAACGTGCTGCGGTGCTACGGTATTCCAGAGCTTCACCCCCGATTAGGCATACACAGCGAAAGGCGACCATGACGTATCCGAATTCACCTCAGCCGAACCACGGTGCACCCCAGCCGTCTTCGTACAACTGGGATGCGCAGGTTCCAGCGCAAGCGCAGCCGCAGCAACAACAACCACAACAGCCGTTTTACCCGCCTGCGGGGCAACCACAGCAACAGAAGTTGGCGCTTCCTGCATGGCCGACGTGGGTGTATACGGGCCTGTTCATTCTGACGTTGATCAGCAGTTTCCTACCCCACATCACTGCGCGGATTTCTGGTTCAAGTTTCGCTCAGGCCATGACTGCGGAAGTGCCGTTCCTTGATGAATTTTTCGGTGAGAGCTCCGAGACACTCGACAGTTTTGGTTCGTTGACGTCCTCGATCAACTGGTGGGGCGCTCTCAAGCTACAAGGCGACGGTGTTGGTTCGTTCGCGGAGGCCTTCGAAAAGGAAGTCACCGCTGAGCTTGGTAGTGAATTTGAGACCATGAAGTTGGTGCTCATTCTCATCACCTTGAGCGTGCTCGGATTCTTGGTTGGCGCTGTGGTGATGGGTGTTCTGCGTAAGGTCAAGATCGCCGCGGTTTTGGGCCTTGTTGCTGGCGTAATCCAGTTCGTGGCGGTCCTCCTTGAGGCAGTATCTCGCTTCTCTGTCGTTGCTGACCCTGAATTCGCCGACATGGCCGAAAACTCCTTCGGCGCTGGTTTCTGGCTCTGGCTCATCCTCAGTTTGGTTGCTGTGGCCTTCAGCATTTACGTGTTAGTTGCGTTTAAGAAGCCGAAAAATGCTTTCGTGCCTCAGCCAGCTCAACCGCAGCAGCCGGGGTGGCCGAACACCTATTAGTAGGTGCTAGAGCAACCGGGCGTTGATATCCACCGCATAACCCGCCACTGTGGCTTGTGAACCGAACTGCCACATGGCGGGTTTTTGCTTGCCGACGAATCCCGGCCATGCCTCCAACCCCGGAAAAATATCACCGGGAATTCCCGCCTGGTCGTGGCCGTAGCTGGCCACCCACACGGCACCGAATTCACGAGTATCCGCCCCGAACAGCCGCCACCGCCAATAGCGGGGATAGGTGTATACGCCCGCCACGTCGATGCCAGCTAATTGGAAGAGATCGCGTGCTTCACGGATGTGATCAAGGTGTAAACCCGCCGGTGTTTCACAGTCCAACCAGATCGGGCGCGCCCACGGACTTCCGGCACCACCCATCACATCCACGGCCGCCGCGGCTTGCTCGGCGATGGATGTCCCCTCCTTTGGGTTGCGGAGGTAGTGGTAGGCCTCGGCGGGGAGGGTGGCGGCCACGGCGTCGTCGATATGCGAGCGATACGTGCGGTCACGATAGGTGCCGTCCGTCGTGCGCACGATGGCAAATTCCATGCCCTCACCGGCAGCGCGCACGAGACTGATACCGTCTTGATGCTCGCTGACGTCGATGCCGAAGCAGACGGTCATGAGCGCTTGGCAAAGCCCATGCGCGGCGTGAAATTAGCAGGGTGTTTACGTTGTGCAATCGCATCAGCGATGACTAAGCGCCACTTCGGATCAGTCACCGGCATGTGGGCGATGGAAAACCAGCCGACGTCGCTCGATTCATCATCGGCCACGAAGGGCACTGCGGACGGGTCGGTGGCCTCCAGACGAATAGCCACAGACATGTATGAGGCATTATCGCCGTTGACGTGAACGATCGGCCCAATTGCGCCCACCCCCAGCAAGGCAGCCGGTGTCACGTCCAGGCCGGTTTCTTCGCGCACCTCGCGCACCGCGGCATCGTGGGGTTCCTCCCCCGGGTCGCAGATCCCCGTGACAGGTGTCCACGCGCCGTTATCCGCACGCTGAACCAGCAGTACCTCGGGCACAGCCCACGGGGAATCATCGGTTGAATCTCGCAACACAACGGCGGATACCGCCGGGATCCACATCAGATCCGTCCCAATCTTCTTCCGGGTTTCCACGATGAACTCAGAGATAGGCATGGGCCGAGTCTACGTGGCCACGCGCGCCTGGACGAAAGCAGTACACGCAACGGGGAGGAAACCTACCTTCATTCACGTGTTCCAGATAATCTTGCTTTACCGTTTCCAGCAGCGGAGAAGAAACTATGCCTCATCCCAACAAGCACGATCGGCCCCAGCCGGACGTCCTCAACACCAAAGCACCTATACGGGCCGCCTTCATGCTCCTGTGCTTTCTTCTGAGCCTTCTCACCAGCTTTCTAGAATGCATCTTCGTCTACATCGTCTATGTGGACCTCAAAACCACAACAATTGGGTGGAACTGGTGGGGTGTAACTACGCAGGATGGTGCTTTTCACCGTGCCCTTGAACAAGGTGAGTTAGCGCAGTACATCGCTGGTAACGGACTCATGCTCTTGGGCACAGCTGCGCTGCTCATCTGTTATCTCGTTGCCGCAGTCTCGTTCTTTCACGCGGACCACAAACAAGGCACCAGGTTCAGCATTGCTGGAGCGGGCATCCAAACGCTGCTTGTGCTGAGTATCTTCTATCAATCGATGTTTAGTTACGACACCGCGACCTCAGTCGGTTGGGATATTTGGGTCATCATCGCGGGCGTTGCGCTGGCCTTCAGCGTGAACAATCTGATTCGGTACCGCAAAACCCGTGCGGCGCCGGCAGGTGCGGTGTAGTTACCAGGTTTGTTCCTCGAATTGGGCATCAGGGACAACGCGATTAATCACACCCATGACCTGCTCATAATTGGCATAGGACATGAGTCTCGTGTTGGAATCAGGCAAGTCGCATGATTCTTCAGCCCGCTCCGCGTCCGTACCGGAGACAACACCGACAATAGTGGCACGGCCGTTGATTTCATGAAACACGGGGCCACCAGAATCACCGGGTGAGGCACACAGGTGGCCAATATCACCGTAGGTTTCGCGCTCCCCTTCCGTTTCAGTGCGGATAAGTTGCACACGGCCACCATCTTCAAAGACACCGCAGGTGTATCCAGTAGTTCCGCCGGTTTTACAGATCGGGTCCTCGCGCACCAAAGCGCCACCGTAAATTGCTGTAGGGATCGGGGCACCCACGAGATCCATGTAGCGGTTTGGATCTGTGATCTCAATGATGCCTACATCAACGCCATCATTGCCTTCACTGTAAAGGCCGGAATAGATGAAGCGGCCGGCCTCGACCGCGTAATCTGCTACTGTTTCGGCCGTGGTTGGCCATACAAGATCATTTTCCCGGCCACAGTGTCCAGCTGTCACTGCGAAATTCCGGCCGTCTGCAGCACTGAAACTGAATGCGACCGTACAGGCTTGTGCCGTGAAAGATTCCCCAGCTTGGGGGTAATGGTCCGTGGATTGGATCTTTGTGCCCGGTGCCCACAGTGCGAAGGAGGGCACTTTAATCACCGTTTCCCCTGCCGAATCAGCCGGTGGCGCCCCAGGGGTTTGTACGCCTTCGCGTTCTTGGCGCTCTTCCACGGTGAGGGTCGGGTACTGCGATGTAGTCACACCGAGATAAGCCACGGCTGCCACAACAAAGCTGACTATGACCACCATGGCCACCCAGAAAACGGAGACACCGCCCCTTTTGGGTTGGTACTCATCATCGGGCAGCGGATACTGCTCCGGCGGGAACTGTGAATGCATGAAAGAGGAGTTTAGGACTCAGAAGAATCCGTGGTTGCTTCATCCTCGTCTTTCAGATCGTTCTGGATCTTCAGGTCGCGGATGAATTTCTCCGGATCGAACTCAACGTAGTGCTCGGGGCCAGCAAATTGTTCCTGTGCCATGGTCGCTCCTTATTTACCTGTGCCACCGTTGTCGACGATGCTGGCAATGTATTCCTTGACAGCCTCAGCGTCGTTGGGCATATCCACCACGTGCCTGTCGGCCTCCATGATGCCAGCGAATCGCTCCGGCACATCTGGTTCCTGGCCTGTTGCTTCAACGATGGTTTCGGAGAATTTCACTGGCAGCGCGGTTTCCAAGACCACGATCGGGGTATCCACCTGGTCTTTGAGGCCACGGGCAACAAAGACGCCGTCCGCGGTGTGCGGGTCAATGAGGGTGGATTGGTTGGCGTGGGTATCACGGATCGTCGATATGCGATCAGCGTGCGTGGAACGACCGGACAGGAAGCCGTACTCCCCACGAATCTCCTCCATGATCTGCTCCTCGAGTTCAAAACCACCGGCCTTGACCTGGACGCCGAAGAGATCCTTGGTCTTCGTGGCATCACGCTCCAACACATCAAAGATGAAGCGCTCAAAGTTGGACGCGCGCGAAATATCCATCGATGGCGAGGACGTTGCCTGCGTTTCCGCAGAGGAACGCGGGCGGTACTGTCCAGAGATGAAAAACTCATGGAGCACATCATTCTCATTGGTGGCCACGATGAGTTTGTCAATGGGCAGGCCCATCTGCTTCGCAATATGTCCCGCACAGATGTCTCCGAAGTTGCCAGTGGGCACGCAGAAGGACACCTGCTGCGGCTCCTGCCCCGGAGCAGGAGGTGATGTGAGTTTGATGTAGGACGAAATGTAGTAAATGATCTGTGCCAGCAAACGCGCCCAATTGATGGAGTTCACGGCGCCAATGTGGTGCTTGGATTTGAATGTCGCGTCGGAGTTGACTTCCTTGACTACGTCTTGGCAGTCATCGAAAACGCCATCGAGCGCAATATTGAAAATGTTGGGCTCATTCAGTCCGAACATCTGGGCCTGCTGGAACGGTGTCATGCGGCCAGCAGGGGTGAGCATAAACACATTGATGTTGTCCCGGCCACGCATGGCGTACTCCGCGGACGAGCCGGTATCGCCGGAGGTAGCACCCAAGATATTCAGGGTTTCCTCCCGGCGCGCCAGCTCAAACTCAAAGAGCTCACCCAGCAGCTGCATGGCCATGTCCTTGAACGCAGCCGTGGGACCTTCGGACAGGTGCGCGAGATAAATGCCGTCCTCGAGTGCAGTGACTGGGACGATTTCTTCGGTGCTAAAAACCGGGGTGCGGTAAGCAGCAGTGAGCTGCTCCACCTTTGCTGGTGGGATGTCACTAACAAAGAGTTTGACCACCTCAGCAGCAAGTGCTGGGTAACCACCGTCGGCGAGGACTGCGCGCCACTCGGTCAGTTTCTCTTCTGTAATGCGCGGGTACGCAACCGGCACATAAAGCCCGCCATCGGGGGCTAGTCCGGACAGCAGAATGTCGGTGAATCGGTGCGGGGTCTTTGTCGTATCACGCGTTGAGATGTAATCCACCCCTAGGAGTCTAGCGCGCCTGGATCACACCTTCCCCCACTCCGCCCCCGAGGTAGCGATGCTCAGTCGTACTCAAAGGAGGGCTGCTCACCCCAGAACACTTCCTCCACCACACGATGAGCGCGACGCGTCACTTTCAGGTAATGGTCGAGGAACGCTTGCGCATCATGCGGGTCATAGCCGGCAGCGCCAGCGACCTGGTTGAGCTGAGCACCCGGACCCGGTAGCTGATCAGTGCGTTTCCCGGTAACCAAGACCAATGCGTTGCGTGCTGCTGTGGCGAGCAGCCACGCCTCCGTGAGCATGCGCGCCTGAGCAGAGTCAATGATGTCAGCGGCGGCGTCGGTGACCAGGAAGTCCAGTATCTCCAGCGTAGATGTGTTGTGAAGTTCCGGGTAGGTGTTAGCGTGCATCATGGTGAGCAGCTGCACCGTCCACTCAATATCCGTCAACGCGCCACGCCCGAGCTTGGTGTGGGTTGCCCGGTCCGCATTGCGTGGCAGGCGTTCATTGTCCACGCGGGCCTTCATGCGGCGGATCTCACGAATGTCTGATTCGCTGGCACCCCCGTCCGGGTAGCGGAACGGATCGATGCTGTGCAGAAATTCTTCCCCCACCGCCACGTCACCTGCAATGTAGGTGGCGCGCAGCAAGGCTTGGCGCTCCCACACCTCACCCCACTCTTGGTAGTAGCGTTTGTACGACGCAATCGTGCGCACCACCGGACCAGAACGACCTTCCGGCCGCAGCCCCAGATCAACTTCCAAAGGCGGATCACCGGATGGTTTGGATAGTCGCTTCCGCAGTTGATCAATGATCTTGGTGGCCCAGGCCAGCGCTTCCACCTCATCCACGCCCTCGCTGGGTTCAGCCACGATCATCACATCAGCATCTGATCCATAGCCCAGCTCCGCGCCGCCGAGGCGCCCCATGCCAATGACGGCGATGCGAGCCAGGGGTTCTTCCACCTCACGCTCAAGAAGATCCGCACGAACTTCTGCCCGCAGGCCTGCTTCAAGTACGGCGTTCCACACCCAGGACAGCTGGTCACACACCTCGCGCACGTCCATCATGCCCAGCAGATCAGCGGACGCAATGCGGGCGAGCTCCGCGCGGCGCAGGGAGCGCGCAACACTGACCGCTTTATCCGGATCTGCATGGCGTTTCGACGCCGCGATCAGGGCCTTGTACACGCGGTCCGTTTCCGGGTCGAGCAGCTTCGGCTGGGTTGCACCGTCACCGAGCTGCTTCACCACATCGGGCGCGGAAATAATCAGGTTCGCGGCATACGGGGAGGTACCCAGGATGTGCATGAGGCGTTCGCCGACCACACCTTCGTCCCGAAGCATGCGCAAGAACCACGAGCGATCCTGCGCGGCATCAGACAGCTTGCGGTAGTTGAGCAAACCAGCATCCGGGTCCGCGGTTTCCCCCAGCCACACCAGCAGCGTGGGCAACAAAATCGCCTGCAGCTTCGCCTTGCGGGAATTGCCTTTAACCAGCGCGGACAGGTGCTGGTAGGCGCGAGTGGGATGCGTGTACCCCAGCGCTTTGAGTTGTTCAATTGCCGCATCTTTGCTTAGCGACGCCTCCCCAACACTCATCCCCGCAATCGAATTCAACAACGGACGGTAGAACAACCGCGAGTGCAGGTCTGAGATCTTCTTGCGCTCTGCCTTCAGGCGGGCGTCCATCTCATCCACCGCAGATAACGTCGGCGAGGAAATGAAGCCAGAGGTCAGTGCCAGCCACCGTCGATTCGCTGCATCATCGTCCTCCGGCAGCGTATGCGTGCGCCGGAAGCGGTGCAGTTGGAGGCGGTGTTCCAGCAGCCGCAGAAACTCATACGCCTCGATGAGGTGCACAGCGTCTTCGCGGCCAATGTATCCGCCGAGGGAGAGTGCTTCGATGGACTCGATGGTGTTCTTGGTGCGCAATGTAGCGTCGATACGCCCATGGACGAGCTGCAGCAGTTGCACCGCGAATTCCACATCACGCAGGCCACCCTGGCCGAGCTTGAGTTCGCGCGCACGCATATCCGCCGGCACATTCGACAGCACGCGGCGACGCATCGCCTGCACGTCCTCCACGAAGGAGTCACGCTGGGAGGATTCCCACACCATCGGCTTCAGCTTCTCACGGTAGGCCTGCCCCAACTCCATGTCACCTGTCATCGGACGGGCTTTGAGCAGCGCCTGGAACTCCCACGTTTCCGCCCAGCGCTTGTAGTACGTCTCATGAGATTCCAGCGTGCGCACCAGCGCGCCGGACTTGCCTTCCGGCCGCAAATTCGGGTCCACGTCGAAGAAAGCAGCAGTGCCTATCGACGCAAACTCGCTAGCAATCTTCGTCGCCAGCGCATCCGCCGGCTCCGCAACGAAAATGACGTCCACGTCAGAGATATAGTTCAGCTCCCGCGCACCGCACTTACCCATGGCGATCACGGCCAGCTTCCCATTCATCGGCTCATCCCCGCACACCGAACGCACCGCCACAGCAAGCGCTGCGGTCAATGCCGCATCCGCGATAGTGGTGAGCAGCTCCGTCACGTCGCTGTAGCTCAACACCGGCTGATCAGCGCCGTATCCTTTGAAGGCGGAGTACGTTCCAGCGAGATCTGCCGCTGCAACACGCATGACCAGCGTGCGGTATGTACTCTTCAGAGTCTTCTTTGCCTCTGTCCCTGTGATGGCTGCGCGGTACGTACCCGGCTGGTCCAGGTCCTCCGTTGCCGTGGGGTCTCCCGGTTCCGGCTTTGCATCAACCGAGCCCAGCATGATCTGGAAGATCTCACTGGCGCTGGGCAGTGGCTCCGCCAGCAACTTCCACTCCTCCGGGTGCGCCACCAAGTGGTCCCCCAGGGCAGTAGAGCCGCCCAGCAGGGCAAAGAGGCGGACGCGCAGCACCTCATCGCCGATAAGCGCTTGGCGCAGTTCCTCATACTTGTCCCCCAACGCCTCCGCCAAACGGAAAGCCGTGTTCAGCGTGATATCCGGGTTGCCGGACCCGCCGAGGGTGTACAGCACATCATCATCGCTCCAGCCCAATCGCTCCAGATCATCTGCAGCAGTCTTACCGGTCAACGCCAACTGTGCCGGCGACGGAGACTTCTTGCGTGCCATGTGCTCCCGCCTTAAAGGTTGAGGTTGTTAGCCAGTTCCCACGGGGTGATCTGATCCTCGTAGGCATGCCACTCATCCCACTTAGAGCGCAGGAAGAACTCAAAGACCTGCTCCCCCAGTACCTCCGCCATGAACTCGGACTTCTCCAACGCGCGCAGCGCCTCATCCAGGGAACCCGGCAGATCCTTGTAGCCCATTGCCCGACGCTCCCGTCGGGTGAGAGCGAACACGTCATCCACCGCGGGCTCACCCAATTCAAGGCCCTGCTCAATGCCATCGAGCCCAGCCGCGAAAATCGCAGCGAAAGCCAAGTACGGGTTGGCGGCGGAGTCGATGGTGCGGACCTCGATCCGTCGAGAAGCACTCTTGTGCAGGCGATATGTGGGCACCCGCACCATCGCGGAACGGTTAGACACACCCCACGTTGCCGCGGTCGGCGCCTCCGACCCGAACTGGAGGCGCTTGTACGAGTTCACCCACTGATTTGTCACCGCGGAGATCTCATTCGCATGCGCGATCACGCCCGCGATGAACTGGCGCGCCGTAGTGGACAGCGAATACTCATCATCCGGATCATGGAACGCATTCTCCTCACCCTCAAAGAGCGAGAAGTGCGTATGCATCGCCGAACCATTGTGCTCACGGAAAGGCTTAGGCATGAACGTAGCCAGAATGCCGTTCGCCTCCGCCACCGTCTTCACCACATACCGGAACGTGATGATGTTATCCGCCATAGTCAACGCATCCGTGTGCCGCAGATCAATCTCCTGCTGGCCCGGCGAGCCCTCATGGTGAGAGAACTCCGTGGCAATGCCCATGTACTCAAGGGCGGAAATTGCGTGCCTACGGAAGCGTGGCGCCGCATTCTGCTTCGCCTGATCAAAATACCCACCATCATCCACCGGCCGAGGATCCTCCCCACCAGTCAGCGCAAAGAACTCAATCTCCGGGCTGGCCACGCACTCAAAGCCTGCTTCTGCTGCTTTGTTGAGTTGGCGGCGCAGCACCTGCCGCGGATCGGCATACAACGGCTTTCCATCCGGCATGGAAATATCGCAGAACATCCGCGCCGTCTGCAACCCATCCTCCGCATCAAACGGCAACGGTTGGAACGTTGAAGGGTCCGGCAGCAGCAACGTGTCCGACTCGGAAACACGCGAGAACCCTTCAATGGAAGAACCATCAAAGCCAACACCCTCATCAAACGCCGTTTCCAATTCCGCCGGCGACATCATCACTGTCTTCAACGCCCCGAACAAATCAGTGAACCACAAACGGATGAAACGGATATCCCGCTCCTCAACCTCGCGCAGGACGTTTTCTTGTTGGCTGTTCATGCCTACCCAATGTAGTGACAGCGTGGCCAGAAGTGTGCATGTTCATCGCTTTTGCCTCCGTTACCGTATCCTGTGCGGACCAACGGCAACTGGGGTCTGGAAGTTTTTTCGGTTTGTAGGGGAACCGGGCTGTTGTCGCATGTCAGCGTGTTGTTTCGCGTGTTCTGGTGCGTGGTTCGGTGCGCGTGGCTTGTGGATAGTTTTGTGTTATCCACAGGCCGTTTTGGCGGTTTGCTGCGCGTTTTCTGGTTTCGGTTTAG
>NZ_JRNG01000045.1:0-8778 GCF_000759055.1 Corynebacterium tuscaniense DNF00037
CCTCTACGGCCGGTAAGCGACACTCCCCATGTCGAAAGCCAGCAACAGCTGGTCTTTCGCCATGCCCAAAAACGACCGTGAAGCGCTGAGGTCCAGTAGCTCAGCGTAGGAAGGTACAAGCAGCGGCGAGAGTCCTGCGATGCTGAACGTGCCGTTCATGAGGCCTGCCCACAGCTGGCCATTACAAGCCTTTTCCCATCCCGCCGAATGCATGGGGTGAGATTTCCAGCACGATGGCAGTAGAGCACCAGGGCAGTGATGGTGAGGTTAAGCGGTTACGCGATATACGTCGAAGACACCCTCAATATTGCGGACCTGGTTCATCAGTGCGCCAAGCTGCTTAGTGTCGGAAACCTGGAAGGTGAAGCGGACGGTAGCAATATGGTCGTCGCCACAGTGGTGGTTGAAAGCAATCACAGGCAGCTTCTGGTCATTGAGCACACGGGTGAGCTCCGCCAGCAAGCCCTGCTTGTCTAAAGCCTCAAGTTGCATCGTGGCCATGGAGGCGCCGTGGTGGGAGCCGCGGTCCCAGGAGACGTCGATAAGCCGTGCGGATTCTTGGCGGAGCTTATCAGCATTGGTGCAGTCGGAACGATGAACAGAAACGCCCCCACCGCGGGTGACAAAGCCGAAGATGTCATCACCGGGAACGGGCAAGCAGCAGCGTGCCAGCTTAGCCATGACGTCTGGGGACCCCTCGACGAGGATGCCGGGGCCGTCCGAGCGCGTGGGAGGTTTCACCATTTCGGAGAACGGGGCGCGGGAAGTCAACGCGTCAACAGCGTCATCCTCATCGCCAAACATGTCCATGAGCAGACTGACAACATGCTTGGCAGATACGTTACCGGCGCCGATGGCAGTGTACAGACCATCCACGTCGTCGTAGCCAAGCTGCGTTGACACCTTATTCATGGATTCCGCTGTGAAGAGGCGGTGCATGGGCAGGCCGCCGCGCTGAACTTCCGCAGCCAGGGCATCGCGGCCGGCCTCAAGATGTTCCTCGCGCCGCTCTTTTGCAAACCATTGGCGGATCTTTGTCCGCGCCCGGGGCGAGACGACGAACTCCTGCCAATCACGGGACGGGCCAGCGTTGCTGTCCTTCGATGTGAACACCTCTACCCTGTCACCGGACTTCAGCGTGGATTCCAGTGCAACGAGCTTGCCGTTAACTTTGGCGCCAATGCAGCGGTGCCCGACCTCCGTGTGCACCGCGTAGGCAAAATCCACCGGGGTAGAACCGGACGGCAGGTTGATCACATCGCCCTTAGGAGTGAAGCAGAAGATCTGCGCCGAGGTGAGGTCATACCGCAGTGAATCCAGAAACTCATTAGGGTCTGCTGCTTCCTTCTGCCAGTCAAGCAGCTGACGCATCCACGTCATCTGATCAATTTCAGCCTGGTCGCCCTTGTGGGACCCCTTGGTTTCCTTGTAGCGCCAATGGGCAGCAACACCGAATTCGGCGTTGTAATGCATTTCATGGGTGCGCACCTGGATCTCCAGCGGGCGGCCCGAATGGTTCATAACCGTGGTGTGCAATGACTGGTAGACGCCGAAGCGGGGGTTAGAGATGTAGTCCTTGAAGCGGCCCGGCATCGCGTAGTACATCGAGTGCACCACGCCGATTGCCGCGTAGCAGTCACTGATGGTGTCCACCAGAACGCGGATGCCCACGAGATCAAAGATCTCTGCAAAGTCACGACCCCGCACCGCCATTTTCTGATAAATCGACCAGTAGTGCTTCGGGCGGCCCATAACTTCTGCTTTGATGCCATTGGCTTTGAGCTCGCTCTGGATCTCAGTGGTGATTTCTTTGAGTGCCCGATCACGGGAGGGGGCGCGCTCCGCAACGAGGCGGACGATCTCCTCATACTTCTTCGGATACAAGATGGCAAAGGCCAAGTCTTCGAGCTCCCACTTCACCGTAGCCATGCCCAGGCGGTGGGCCAGCGGAGCGATGACTTCGAGGGTTTCCCGCGCCTTCTTCTCCTGCTTCTCCGGCGGCAAGAAACGCATGGTGCGCATATTGTGCAGGCGGTCCGCAACCTTGATCACCAACACACGCGGGTCCTGCGCCATGGCCACAACCATTTTGCGGATCGTTTCCGCCTCAGCCGCAGACCCAAAAGCAACTTTGTCCAGCTTGGTCACGCCGTCCACAAGACGCGCAACCTCAGGGCCAAAATCAGCGGTGAGGTCATCCAAGGAGTACTCGGTGTCCTCCACCGTGTCATGCAGCAGCGCAGCGATAACGGTGGTGGTATCCATGCCTATCTCGGCGCAGATTGTGGCCACTGCCAAAGGATGCGTGATGTAGGGGTCCCCGGACTTGCGGGACACGCCCTCATGCAGGCGCTCTGCCGTGTCATACGCACGAGAGATATCTTCCACTCCACTACGCGGGTGGTATTTCCTGTGGATAGATAGTAAAGGTTCCAACACCGGGTTGGATCGCGGACGCCCACCGGTGAGGGACCGCGCGAGGCGGGCGGACACACTGCGCACGGACGTCCCAGAACGGCGTTGTGGTCTATCGTGGGACGTCACTTACAACTCCTCAAAGTTCCAGGGGGTGAACACTTCCGATCAGTGTACCCAGGCATCTACCAATCCGAGCAGGGTTCTATTCCCCTTTGTTCAGCACCACCAACGGCACGTCACCGAGGTGTTCGCGCCCACCCAGTCCATCGACCTCAAGCACCACCACGCAGCCGCAGACTGTGCCGCCAGCACGGTGGATAAGGTCATGTGCTGCCATGAGGGTGCCGCCGGTGGCCAAGACATCGTCGACAAGCACTACGCGCTTACCTTTAAGCTGCATGCCCTCTGCTGGGATCTCCAGCGCGGCTTGGCCGTACTCCAGCGAGTATTCCTCGCGGATGACCGGCGGTGGCAGCTTGCCCTTCTTGCGGATAGCCAAAATGCCCACACCCATGTCAAAGGCGACAGCGGAGCCCAACAAAAAGCCACGAGCATCCAGCCCACCAATCATCTCCGCACCGAGCTCCTGGCACGCAGCGGACAATTCCCTGATCACAACATTGAGCGCATCCTTGTCCGCCAGCACCGGGGTGAGGTCCTCAAAGAGCACGCCTTTCTCCGGGAAATCCTGGACATACCGCATTTTTGCGGCGAGTGCCTCCCGCGCAGTGCGGAAGGTTACGTTGTTGGATGAGCGCTGGTCGGAATGAGTCACAGTTCTAAGAGCCGGCTTTCTTGTTGCGTTTGTTGGACCCAGGAACCTGCCAACGGTCCATGTTCCAGCCAATTCCTACGGGGCCAGTGTAAACGACGACATTGTGGATGTTCTTGTCCACGATGAAGGTTCGTGGTTGAGCGGACAAAGGGATAGAGGGCACTTCATCCCACAGGCGGTGTTCCTCGGACCGCAGGGATGGCAGCTCCTCTGAGCGGGACACGGAGGTCTCGTATTCCGCCATCGGATCAACTGCGCCGAGGTACGCGTCCACCATTTCCTTGTTGGGATTGTGCTCGTTCGCAGGGTGCTCTTCGGTGAACAGGTCACCGCGGGTTTTGCCGTCACCCGTCGCATCAATCACTGTGATTCCAGCTGGTTCGCAAGATCTACGGATCGCTTCCACCATGGCGGCATAACGCTTGCTGGGCGAGAGGTAACCAATCCGCAGCTCCAAACCTTCAGCTTCTTTCGCGCCTTCAATGTCGACGGCCAAGTGTGGTTGCGCGATATCACCGAGGTTGCGCGTCATCGGGTCATTGTGGTTAAGCACGTGGACCGGGGATACAGGAAGCTCAATGCCCGCAATGCTTGACGACGCATCCGCCACCGCCTGATTATCCACACACTTCGACAACGCCTGGCGTTTCTCTTTAACCGCCCACGGGCCGAAATCAGCAAAGATGAGCGTATCCGTCATCTCCCCGATCACAGTTTGTAGTTCTTGATGCGCCTCCGGCGCGGAAGGATCAAGGGATTCCTTCGCGCTGCCCGTGGAGTCACCACCAGAGGAATCACCAGTGGAGTCACCCGCGACGGCATCATCAGCATTGGCACCTTCACCTGGATCAGGTGCAGCGTCGTACCAGCCCGGATTGTGGTCATCTAGATCCCCCACCATGAGGGCGCCCGCCGCTTGGAGTTCCGCGGAATTCTTCGTAGAAGGCCACACAACTATTTTTTCCAACTCAGGTGCTTCACCGTAGTACTGCTCATTGGCCACCAAAGTCACCTCCCCTTCGGCGCCCACCGAGTCGATCTTGTATGGACCGAAGGACACTTGCAGTTCCGGATCGAAATCCGACAAACCAAACCCATAGCGCCAAACGGTCGAGGTACGTGCCAATACATCCGGGTCAGCGGCTTCAAGCGCCCGAGTCAGCTGGGCTGTTTCCATCCCAAGCTTCTTCGCTACCGCATGCGCCGGCAACACTGTTCCTGCACCGAACAGTTCACGCCACCGGCCCCCCTTGCCTTCCTTAAACACCACGGTGAATTCCTTGGCACCGGGAGCACAGTCCACACGGTCAACCTGCTGCATTTGTGGAAGGTGTGAGGAGAAAACCTCCGGGTGAGAACCAGCGACGAAAGCGAGCTTGTAATCATCACACGTCACGGGCACACCGTCAGAGAAAACAGCCTTATCGGTCAGGGTGTACACGACCTGCCGCTGTGACCCTGGCAAAACCTGGGTTTGAACGAGGTCGGTGTTTGGGATTCGCTGGCCGGAAGGGCCGGGAATAAAGGCACCAGGAAAAACACGGCCGGACAGGCGTTGCGCCTTCATCGAATCCCCAAGATTCGTCGCCGCATTCGTGGTCACCAACGGAGTTGACAGCTGGTAGCCGAAAGAGTCCAAAGAGCCCGATCCAGATGAGCTGTCGTTTGCCGAAGAACAGCCGGCAACAACCAGCGCTGCGGCCATAGTCATGGCCGTTACAGCCCCGAAACGCTTCCTGCTCACGCGGCTAGTGCGCCTGGCTTTTCGTTGTTTCCACACGATCGATCCTTCCCCACACCTAGACTCTTAGCCTGAACGCTTATCCCCGAGTCGGGCGCCAAGTAGTAGTCGCGGAGGATTCTGCACCAGAACCTTCATCGCTTGCCTCAACGTCTGCAGCTCCAGATGGAACGGAGACCGTGCGCTTCGCGGTCTTCGAAACAGAAGCCTCATCCTCGCTAGAAACTCCAGCGCGGAAATCTGCAACTTCCTGGTTGTGCTTCTTGTACGGCTTCTGCATATTGGTCAACGTAACCAGCAAGGAAGTAGCCAGGAACAGCGAGGAGATCACGCCTTCCACAACACCGATGAGCTGAATCATCGCCAGATCCTGCAATGTACCCACGCCTAACAACCACACCGCCACGATCATCAGCGCAATAATCGGCAGCGCGGAAATAACCGAGGTGGAAATGGAACGCATCAGGGTCTCATTGACGGCCAGGTTCGCTTCCTCTGCGTACGTAGAACGGCGCGAATCGAGCACACCTTCAGTGTTCTCCTTGACCTTGTCAAAGACGATCACGGTGTCATACAGGGAGAAAGTCAACACGGTCAGCAAACCAATGATCATTGCCGGGGTGACTTCAAGGCCGAAGAGGGCGTAGATGCCCATGATCACCACACCGTCGAAAAGCAATGCGACCATCGCGGCGATAGCCATGTTGCGCTGCAGACGAACAGCAACATACACGGCAGCGGCGATGAGGAAGATGACCATTGACAAAATCATGCGTTCTGTAATGGTGGAACCCCACGACTCAGACACCGTCGAATCACCAATCGCATCCGGCGATGCCTTGCCATCAGCATCCTTGGGCTCGTGGGCCTTGTAAATGGCCTCACGCGCCGTATCGATCTGCTCCTGAGTGAGCCGCTCGGAGTTAATTTCCAGCGTGCGCGAGTCACCCGCACCCACAATCTGGGTCAGCTCAGGAGTAACACCCGTGGCTTCCACAAAGGTGTCCTCAACCTGCTCAACCACAAGGTCCCCGGCGGGCATACTCATCTTCGTGCCGCCCTCAAAATCAATGCCCAGGTTGAAGCCCCGTAGCGCAATCGCGGCGATAGAGATCACCAGCAGCACAACGGAAATAGTGTACCACAGCTTGGAACGCCCAATGAAGTCAATTGCACCCTTGCCCTCATACAGGCGCTCAATACCCGTCGCGCGGTGCTCCTCAGCGTTGATGTTGCCCGCGGCTGTGTTTGCACCAACCGGGTCCGACTGAGTGGAGTTAATGGAGGTACTCACAGTTAGTTCTCCTTCGTCTCGGTTGGGGTTGCGGCGGCTTCATCATCGCCCGCAACAGATGCGCCGACAGGTTCATCGGCCTTTGCAGCGTGACGACGGCTCCAGGTACGCCCCACTGCCTCCGGGTTGAGCCGGCCAGCCTCAAACGCCTTAGCCATGCCGTTGACAGCCGGCTTGCTCCAGAATTTCTTGCGGGAAGCCAGGATCATGATCGGCGCGGTGACCAGGAAGGTGACCAACAGGTCGAAGATCGTGGTCAGACCCATGGTGAAGGCGAAGCCCTTGACCTCACCGACGGCGAGGAAGTAAATCACCACAGCACCAATCAAGGTGACAAAGTTACCGGTAATAATCGTGTCCTTCGCGCGCTCCCAACCGTTGAGGGTGGCTGAGCGGAACGTTCTGCCGCGACGCACTTCATCCTTCACGCGCTCATACAGAACGACAAAAGAGTCAGCCGTGGTACCGATACCGATGATCAGACCGGCAACACCAGATAGGTCCAGTGTGTAGCCAATCCAGCGGCCGAGCAGCACCAGAGCACCGTAGACCAACAGGCCAGCACACAGCAGTGTGAAGAGCGAGATCAGGCCGTACAGGCGGTAGTAGAAGAACACAAATGCGGCCACGAGCAACAAGCCGACGAGGCCGGCGATGATGCCTGCCTTAAGCGAAGCGATACCCAGGGACGGCGGAACCGTCGTCGCCGTACCACCCGGCTCACCGTTCTCACCAGCAAAGGACAGCGGCAGCGCACCGTAACGCAGGTTGTTGGCCAAGGTTTCTGCCTCTTCCTGCGTGAACTGGCCCGTGATCGACGTTGCAGAGCCCACCGGAGTCGGTGACTGAATCTGCGGTGCGGAAATCACCTGCGAGTCCAGGGTGATAGCAACCTGCTGGCCCACCATCGCAGATGTCAATGCTGCCCACGTGGAGGAACCATTGTGCTCGCCAGCCTGGCTGAAGGCGAAGCTGATCTCCATCTGGCTCGTCTGCGGGTTGAAACCACCGGTAATCGGCCGGTTCGTGTCAATCTCACTACCCGTCAGGCGTGGACCGTTCGGTTCCTCCACACCCTGCAGCAGCGGCACCGGATCAAGCAACATCGGTGAACCCGAGCTGGAATCACAGGCAACGAGTGGCTTCGCCGGGTCATCCGTACCTGAAAGCGGATCAGCTGGTGCTGGTGCATCAGGCGTGGCCGGCTGGCACTTCATCAAAAACGCAGCGGCCTGCAGCGCGGTTGGGTCCTCCGACTGGCGGTCGTTCCGCAGCATTGCTGTAGCTTCTTGGCGGAAACCTGCCGCCTCAAGCGAGTTCTCCGGCTCAGCCTTCGGCTGTGCCGTGATCTCAGGCGCGGTAATCTTCTCCGGCAACGGCGCTGCCTGAGTGTCTTCACCCTCCGCTGCGGCGTCTTTCTGGGCGTCAATCTGCTTGTTAAAACCATCCGCAAAGGTGGTCACAGCAGTCTTAGCCTCCTCCGGCGAGAGGATGCGGTACTCAACCCAACGGTTAGCCATGTCCCCTAGCACGTTCGGGAAGGCATCCTGGTCAACCTGGCCGGCAGACTGGGCCACCGGACGGAACAGCAACTGGGAGGTCTGACCGATGTTGCGCACCTCCGACGTGTCATCACCAGCAACCGTAATCACCAACGTGTTTCCGTCGACAACGACGGAGGCGCCGGAAACACCCATGCCGTTAACACGGTTTTCCAGAATAGTGCGGGCTTGATTCAACTGGTCCGTTGTTGGCTCCTCGCCTTGCGGGACGAGAGTGACACGGGTACCGCCCTGAAGGTCAATGCCCAACTTGGGGGTCGCCTGCCTATCGCCCGTAAAAAAGACCAGGGCATAGGTAGCCACGAGAATGAGCGCAAAAAGCGCTAGTGCCCGTGCTGGCCACGCCTTCTTCGATGCGCCTTCGCGCGAAGTCCGCTTCGATGTTTTTTTCGAAGTCACGTACAAGATCTCCTGATAACCTGCTGCGTCCACATGGCTTCACCGACCGTTGAGTCAACAGTGCCGAAACCAAATGGTGTTTATTCACTTATGCCTAACTCAAAAGCACAAGGTCCAAAAAGTGATGGTACGTCATACACCCGGAAATAATTAAGCCAACCTGCTTTTCACAGCAGGCTGGAATCTATTACCCGAGGGAAGATATTACTGTTCTACTTCTTCATCCACGATCGGTGTGGCGGGTTCTTCAACACGCTTGTACACACCGACGCGCTCCATCGTCACTACAACCCCAGGAGCGATCTCCAAGTCCACGGTTTCCTCATTGCCAGCCACGACCGTGCCGTGGAAGCCAGAAACGCTGATGATTTTGTCGCCCGGCTCGATGGATGACTGCAACTGCTTCGCTTCTTCCACGCGCTTACGATGCGAGCGAGACATGATCAGTGTCGGCAGAGCGAACAGGGCAAAAATAAATAGGAGAAGAAGAATTTCCATAGGCACAATTGTTACATACGGCAGAAGTTACATGAGGTGCAGCTGCCCCGGCGCCTCCGGTGGAGGCGACATACCCACGTGTTGCCACGCC
>NZ_JRNG01000046.1:0-10526 GCF_000759055.1 Corynebacterium tuscaniense DNF00037
CGCAGCCGTGGCAACACGTCCCCGACCTGTGCGCGCCATCAGACCTGCTCGCACCAGGTAGGGTTCACACACTTCTTCCACAGTGGACGGTTCCTCCCCCACCGCGATAGCTAAAGTGCTCACACCGACGGGCCCACCACCGTGTGATTTGATCAGCGTTTCCAGGACGGCACGATCCAGTCGGTCGAGGCCTAGCTCATCGACATCAAAGACCTCCAGTGCCTCACCGGCAGCTTGCACTGTGACACGACCATCACCGTTCACCTCTGCCCAGTCGCGTACACGGCGCAGCAATCGGTTAGCAATACGGGGTGTTCCGCGGGAACGGGAGCCGATCTCCACCGCCGCATCATGATCAATGTCCACACCCAGAATGGATGCTGCGCGGGTGATTACTCGGGTGAGATCATCCACGTCATAGAACTCCATCTGCGCTGTGAAACCAAACCGATCACGCAGTGGGCCAGTGAGCATGCCGGCGCGCGTCGTCGCGCCAACGAGAGTGAACGGCGGGATCTCCAGCGGAATAGACGTCGCTCCTGGGCCTTTGCCCACGATGACGTCAATACGGAAATCCTCCATGGCCATGTACAGCATTTCTTCTGCCGGGCGGGCGATGCGGTGAATCTCATCGATGAAGAGAACATCGCCTTCCATCAAGTTGGATAGCATTGCCGCCAAGTCCCCTGCACGCTCAAGGGCAGGACCCGAGGTCATGCGCAGTGAGGTGCCCAACTCTTGTGCCACGATCATGGCCATGGTGGTCTTGCCCAACCCTGGTGGGCCGGACAACAGAATGTGATCCGGTGTCACACCGCGTTTCTTCGCGCCTTCAAGCACCAGGCCAAGCTGCTGCCGTACCTTTGGCTGCCCAATGAACTCATCAATAGATTTCGGGCGCAGTGACTTTTCATAATCACGTTCTTCTGTCTGCTCATTCGCATCAATCGGCGAATTCACCTTCCGTGCTAATTCTGGCGGCAATTCAAACTCTGTCTTTTCCACATCAGACATCAGTCACTGCACCTCCTCCATTGATATTCATCATCCTTTAGCTAGGTCTAGCTACTTCTTACCCAAACGGTTCAGGGCTGCGCGCAGCAACGCAGACGAATCCGCCTCCGGGTCTTCCTCGATCACGGCACTAACAGCAGTGCGCGCACCCTTTTCCGGGAAACCAAGTCCCACGAGTGCTTCCACCACCTGCTCCGTAGCAAGAGAAGCACTAGCGGTCGCCGTCACCGCATCAGCTTTGGCACCATCTGTCGTCTCCGACGTGGCGTACACGCCCTTCAGCTTGTCCTTGAGTTCAAGGATCAAACGATCCGCCATCTTCTTGCCCACACCGGGAATGGCCTGAATCGCCTTGGAATCACCCGCGGTAATGTGGCCGGCCAGTTCAGCTGGTTCAAAAACAGCAAGCGATGCCATGGCCAGCTTCGGGCCAAGACCCGTGACAGTGGTCAGACGGTGGAACATACTGCGTCCATCATCATCGGTGAAGCCATAAAGAGTCATGCTGTCCTCTTTGACCACCATCGAGGTCAACACACGTGCTGTCTCCCCGCGCACCAACCGACCTAAGGTCGGCGGAGTGGCCATGAAGCGATACCCCACCCCGGAACACTCAATCACCGCATGATCAAGCCCAATGGCGATCACTTCACCGTTCAGAGAATCAATCATGGTTTCACTTAAGCCTTTCCATTCACGGGGTTACGCGGGGTTGATGCCGCTCCTTGCGCAGCAAGAGAAGCTGCGGCAGCGCCACGGGCAAGCAAGGGGGCACGCCAGCAGTGGCATACAGCAATAGCCAAAGCATCAGCCGCGTCTGCTGGTTTGGGTGGTGCAGACAGGCCCAAGATGCGCGTGATCATCGCCGTCATCTGCTTCTTATCCGCCCGACCGTTGCCGGAGATAGCCTTTTTCACCTCAGACGGGGTGTACATGTGCACCGGGATATCCCGCTCCGCAGCAGCAAGCACCATCACGCCAACCGCATGGGCAGTCTGCATCACGGTGGACACATTTCCGCGCTCAAAGATGCGTTCCATCGCCACTACGTCCGGCTTATAGTCATCCATCCATTCTGCGACAGCATGAGAAAGACGCAACAAACGATGCGCAAGTTCCGCGTCCGAAGGCGTACGCACAACGCCGACTGCCACCGGGATAACCTGTCGCCCTTTCCCAGCCTGGATCACAGACAGGCCACACCGGGTCAATCCCGGGTCAATGCCCATCACGCGCAGGCCTTCAAGGTTCATGGTTCCCCTTTGCTACCCCGACCTTCGGAGTCACACATTTGTTCTACCACAAGAACACAAATACCCAGCCTCCCACGCGGAAGACCGGGTATGAAAGCAGTTTCGGGCTACTCGTTAGCCAGCGCCTCAGCCACCTCATCCGACATCGTCATGTTGGTGTACACGTTCTGGACATCGTCGGCGTCCTCCAATGCGTCGATAAGCTTCTCTAGCTTCTTCGCACCATCAAGATCCAGCTCTACCTCAACAGAAGCACGGAAGTCCTGGTCCGTCTCATCAACCTCGATGCCAGCTTCCTTGAGCGCGTCACGCACTGCGTGAAGGTCAGTCGCCTCAGAGACGACCTCAAAGTGCTCACCGAGGTCATTGACTTCCTCGGCGCCGGCCTCAAGCACAGCCATGAGCACATCATCTTCCGTCAGATCACCCTTAACCACCGTGTTCACGCCCTTACGGCTGAACATGTAGCCAACGGAACCGGACTCACCCAGGTTGCCACCGTTCTTGGTCATCGCGGTGCGGACCTCAGTGGCAGCACGGTTACGGTTATCGGTCAGGCACTGAATCAGCATGGCAACACCATTCGGGCCGTAACCCTCATACGTGATGTCTTCCCAGTCGGAACCGCCGGCTTCCTCACCGGAGCCACGCTTGCGGGCACGCTCGATGTTGTCCTTCGGCACAGAAGCTTTCTGAGCCTTACGGATCATGTCATCGAGAGTTGGGTTGCCCGCCGGGTCACCACCTCCAGTACGAGCCGCGACCTCGATGTCCTTGATCAGCTTCGCCCAAAGCTTGGAGCGCTTCGCGTCATTCGCGGCTTTCTTGTGCTTGGTAGTAGCCCATTTTGAGTGGCCTGCCATGCGCCATCTCCCCTTTCCTCTGGCTAAAGTGTCGGCTGCCTAGTATACGCCGACGCCCTCAACCGGTTTTCCTCCCACTACGCAAAGGCGACTTTGCCTTCAGCCAACGTTCGCGTGAGACCTTCCTGCACCACCATGGCAACCAAGTTGCCGTGAGAGTCAAAGATACGTCCCTGAGTCAGTGCGCGGCCACCGTGCGCGGATGGGGATACCTGGTCATAGAGCATCCACTCATCTGCACGGAATGGACGCAGGAACCACATCGCATGGTCAAGGGATGCCATTTGCACCTTGTGGTCACGGTGCGGAACCAGGGCTGAGTGCAGCAAGGTGAGATCAGACATGTACGCCAGCGTGCAGATGTGGAAGGTCTGATCATCCGGCAGTTCATTGCGAGATTTGAACCACACAACCTGCTGGCTGGGGGTGTAGGGGTTATGAGCAAAATCATTATCCGGCACCACACGCACATCCCAGTCCTTCGCCCACATGGAAAAGAACTTCAGCGGACCACCCGTTTGCTCAAGCGGGATGACATCCTCAGGCGGCGGCACTTCGCGCATTTTGTCCGAGTGTTCAATCCCCTCATCAGTGGTGATGTGGAAGCTGGCTTCAAGGGAGAAGATTGTTTCCCCATCTTGGATCGCATGGACAAGACGGGTGGCAAAGCTGCGACCGTCACGCACGCGGTCCACCATGAAAATGGTGTCCTGGTCTGATTTACCCGGCCGGATGAAGTAACTGTGCAGGGAGTGCACGACCTTGCCCTCATCCACGGTCTTCGTTGCCGCAGACAGACTCTGCGCCGCTACTTGACCACCGTAGGTGCGCTGGAGACCACTAAACACACCTTTACCACGAAAGATATTGGTGTCTAGCTGCTCAAGGTTCAAAATTTCATCGATCTTGGGTACATCAAAATCCATGGGACATAACCTTAGCGCTCCCCACGCAGCTCTGCGTGACCTTATGTAAAAGGCGCGAACGGATAGAACTCGGGCAGGGGCGCTGTGCCAGCAAGACGCAGAACCCGAATAAGCGGCCGTAGTCTCAGTCGGCGTGTGTCGGCCACCGCGTTGTTATAAAACCGCACGGCTAGATCGTGTCGGCGCTGGTTCGTAGGATCGGTGTCAATAAGCACGTGATCGAGTGCGCGGCGAGCGCGATCCACGCGGATATGCAGGCGATTAAGCCGCTGAGCAGTAATCATTGCCCACAATCCCAGGGCTGCGAGGAAAAGAAGGACAATTGCGATAACAACCGGTGTGCTCATTGGATTTCACCGCCCGTCGCCGTGATGTACACATCCATGACCTCAGCGGATACATGCTGCCAGTCATACAGTTCCGCGCGTTTCATCCCCGCAGCGACGAGCGCAGAACGCGCCCGGCTATCTTGCACGAGATGATCGAGGATCGTGGCTAGGGCGCGGGCGTCACCCACGGGGAAGAGCATCCCAGCTGGCTGATCTGCCTCCGCGTCGCAGACCGCCGCGAAAGCTTCCAGGTCACTGGCCACCACGGCACAGCCCGCCGCCATTGCCTCCACGAGGACAATGCCGAAGGATTCCCCACCCGTGTTCGGTGCAACATAGATGTCCGCGCTGTTCAGAATCGCCGCTTTGTCCTCATCGCTCACGCGCCCGACAAAATCGACACCAGGCGTGTCCGTATGCTCGCCCCCGCCGATCACGGTTACGCGTGGCGATGTCTCCATCATTTCCAGCGCAGAAAGAAGGGTGGGAAGGCCTTTGCGGGGTTCGTCGATACGCCCCAGAAAAACGATGTGCGCATGCTTTTCGACGTCCCAGTTGCCCCCGCCAACCTTCATCCTCGCCGTATCCACCCCGTTGGGAATAAGCACCGGGTCCCCGCCGAGCTGTTCTACCTGCCAACGACGCGACATTTCACTGACGGAAATCCCTGCCTGAATTCTTTCCAGCAAGGGCCGAAGGAAAGGTCGAGCGAGGTTCAGCGCCAATGACTTCGATGCGGAGGCATGGTAGGTGGCCACCACCGGTTCGCGGGCGAAGATCAGTGTGATGAGCGACAGGCTTGGCGCATTGGGTTCATGGATGTGCACCACATCGAATTGGCCACGCTGCAGAAAATCCCGCACGGCGCGGACAGCGCGCGGGCCGAAGGATAGTCGCGCGGTAGATCCGTTGTAACTCAGCGCTACAGCCGGGCCCGACAAGGTGACATAACTGGGCAAGTCCTGTTCACACGCCAGCTCAGTACCGGGGCCAAGAACCTCAACGTGATGGCCCGCGTCAGTGAATACTCGGGCGAGATCCAGGATGTGTGCTTGGACGCCACCGGGATAGTCAAAGGAATACGGGCACACCATTCCAATACGCATCGCGGAATCACCGGGCCCGCCGCTGATGCGGCCACACTGGTTGAATCGCATGCCAATCAGCTGGGTGTGCTGCAATGTTGGTGGCAAACAGATCTGCCACGCGCTGCGTGGTTCCCTCGAGGTCCGTGACCTCGAGGGGCGCAGAGCAGCTCAAGCCCCACCCCGGCGCGAGGGTGGTTCCGGTGAACCAGGAGTGGGCAACGTGGAGGCTCGCGCCTGTGTCCATGGCCAGCTTCGCCGGACCAGCGGGGAAGGTTGTGGGTTCCCCGAAGAAGGTGACGGGAACACCGTGTGATGTCATGTCGCGCTCCCCCATGAGGCATACGACGCCCCCTTTTTGTACTACTTCTTTGAGCCGCTGGAACGGTGGCGTTTTCTCACCCGTGGTGGCGAGGACTTCAAAGCCGAGGGATTCGCGGTAGTCCACGAAAGCATCAAAAAGCACCTCCGGCTTGAGGCGCTCCGCAACAGTGGCGAATCCGCCATATCTACCCACGAGCCACATGCCTGCCATGTCCCAGTTACCCGAGTGCGGCAGAGTGATCACCATGCCTCTGCCACTGGTAACGGCGGCTTCCACATGTTCGCGGCCAATGAGTGCAGCATCCAACGTGGCCATGAGTTCTGGCTTGCCAGCGATAGCTGGCAGCCGGAACGCCTCCAACCAGTAGCGGGCATAGGAGCGCATGGAAGCGCGCACCAGTTCCTGAGTGACATTCTCCGCGCCCACAACGTGAGTGAGGTTCTGCCGGAGCATGTCCGCACCGCGTCCACGATCCGAAGCTATATCAGCTCCCACATTAAACAAGGTCGCCGCCATGGCATAGGGCATATGGCGCACGAGCTTCCACCCCGCCATGTAGCCGGCGGTGACAAGAGATTCCTTCACGCCTGATACCCGTCTACGCCCGCAGGGTCCGTTGCCCCTTTGGGCGGGGCGATGTGTGCGGATGCCTTCGGATCACGGGAAGCCAGAACAAGACGCTGAACCACAGTCACAGCAGACCCCACAGCGAGAACCCACAGCGCCACAACGACCGCGTTGGGCACACCCACGCCCTGCAGGAACAAACCCACAAGAGCAATGATGATCCGCTCGGCTCGCTCAATGAGCCCGCCATTAACGGTGAGTCCACCCGCTTCCGCACGTGCCTTGATGTAACTGATCACCTGAGACAGCACCAGAACAACGAGACACGCGCCCGCCGCCGAAGGTCGCGCCTGCTCGGTGTAGATCAACCACACGGCAATTGCCCCGAAGAGCGCACCATCGGTTAGGCGATCACAACTGGCATCCAACGTCGCACCAAAGGCAGTGCCGCCCCCACGCATGCGCGCCATCGTGCCGTCGATGAGATCCATGGCAGCAAAGAGTGCAGTCAGCGCTGTCGCCCAGATCAAATGCCCACTAGGAATAAGAAGGACCAGCACCATAATCGTTGCCACAGTCCCGGCGACCGTCACCATATTCGGTGTCAAACCAACCCGCAGTAGAGCTTTTGCCACCGGATCTACCACCACCGCAATGGGTTGACGGGCCCGCGCGCTAAACATGAGCATCCCCCTCCACAATCTCAGCCCACGCCTCCGCCAACAAAGCACGAGTGTCCTTCAATAGCTGTGGCAGAACCTTCGTGCCCCCAATCACCGTCATGAAATTAGAATCCCCCGCCCACCGTGGGACCACATGCAGATGCAGATGGTCCCCGACAGAACCGCCGGAGGCCTTACCCAGATTCAGACCAACATTGATAGCCTCCGGCCGGGACACTCGTTTCAAGGTGCGCACAGCGAGTTTGGCAAAGGCCATGAGTTCCGCCGTCTCTTCGTCGTCAAGCAATTCAAGCTCTGCAACCTTGCGGTAGGGCACGACCATGAGGTGACCAGCGTTGTAGGGGTACAAATTGAGCAGCGCGTACACCGTCTTGCCGCGGGCGATGATCAGCCCGTCCTCGTCAGACAGCTGCGGTGCGACAAGAAACGGGTCCTTCTTCTCCCGCTCCCCTGGCGTGACCGAAATATAACTCGACCGGTACGGCGCCCACAGGCGCACAAGACGATCGGGCTGGCCCACGCCCTGATCCACGTAGTCTTGCCCGTTCGGACCCTGGGAGGCGTTATCCGCGCCGGACTGCAATGGCTTCCTCGCTCGGCTGGTCATTGATCTGCTCCTCCACCCAGGCAGTGATCAGATTGATCGCCTCATCCACAGGCACACCATTAACCTGGGTGCCGTCGAGGAAACGGAAGCTCACCGCATTGGCTTCAACATCCCGCGCACCGGCCAGGAGCATGAACGGAACCTTGCCGGTGGTGTGGGTGCGAATCTTCTTCTGCATGCGGTCATCAGAGTGATCCACTTCCGCGCGCACACCACGCGCCCGCAGCTGGGCAACAATCTCATCCAGGTGGCCAGCAAACTCATCGGCGACAGGAATACCCACGACCTGATGCGGCGCCAACCACGCCGGGAATGCACCGGCATAGTGCTCCAGCAGAACACCGAAGAAACGCTCAATGGAGCCAAACAGCGCACGGTGAATCATCACCGGACGCTTCTTCGAACCATCCGGGGCGGTGTACTCCAAGTCGAAGCGCTCCGGCAGGTTGAAATCAAGCTGCACCGTGGACATCTGCCAGGTACGGCCAATCGCATCGCGCGCCTGCACAGAAATCTTCGGCCCGTAAAACGCAGCACCTGCCGGGTCCGGAACCAGCTCCAGGCCAGATTTGGTGGCTACGGACTCGAGGATGTTGGTGGAACGCTCCCAGATCGCATCATCACCGATGTACTTCTCCGGGTCCTTGGTGGAAAGCTCCAGGTAGAAGTCATCCAGGCCATAGTCCTGCAGGAGGGAGATGATGAACTCCAATACGTCGGTAAGCTCCTGCTCAAGCTGCTCCTCGGTGCAGTAAATATGCGCATCATCTTGCGTGAAGCCGCGTGCGCGGGTCAGACCGTGAACCACGCCGGACTTCTCGTAGCGGTACACGGTGCCAAACTCGAACAGGCGCAGTGGCAGCTCACGGTAAGAACGGCCACGGGAATCGAAGATGAGGTTGTGCATCGGGCAGTTCATCGGCTTGGTGTAGTAATCCACCGGCTGCTTCGTGCAGTTGCCTTCCTCATCCCACTCACCGTCGAGCTGCATGGGCGGGAACATGCCATCGGCGTACCAATCCAAGTGACCAGACTGCTGGAACAGCTCACCCTTGGTCACATGCGGGGTGTTCACAAAGGAGTAGCCCGCCTGCAAGTGGCGCTTGCGGGAGTGGTTCTCCATCTCCATGCGCACGATGCCACCGTCCGGGTGGAAGACGGGCAGGCCAGAACCAACCTGGTCCGGGAAAGAAAACAGGTCCATCTCTGCGCCCAAGCGACGGTGGTCACGCTTTTCCGCCTCTGCCAGCATGTGCTGGTACTCGTCCAGCTTCTCCTTGGACTCCCACGCAGTGCCGTAAATGCGCTGCAGGCCAGCATTGGACTGGTCACCGCGCCAGTACGCGGCAGAAGATCGCGTCAAGGCGAAGGCCGGGATGTACTTGGTGGTGGGTACGTGCGGGCCACGGCACAGGTCGTGCCAAACCACTTCATTGGTGCGCGGGTTGACGTTGTCATAGTGCGTTAGATCCCCCGCCCCCACCTCCGTTGCCTCATCCGAGTTAGGGTCCACGGAGCCTTTGTCTTGGATCAACTCAAGCTTGTACGGCTCATCCTTTAGATCCTCAGCCGCATCTTCCGCCGAGCTATACACACCGCGGACGAACTTCTGGCCCTGTTTGATGATCTTCTTCATCCGCCGTTCCAGCGACTTCAAATCCTCCGGGGTGAACGGATCCTTGACGTCGAAGTCGTAGTAGAACCCATCATTGATGGCCGGGCCAATGCCCAGCTTCGCATCCGGGAACTCCTCCTGCACTGCCTGCGCCAACACGTGCGCACAGGAGTGACGGATGACGCTACGCCCCAGCTCAGTGTTCGCGGCAACCGGAGTGAAGCTAGCAGTTTCTTCCGGCACGTGGGAAAGGTCCTTCAAGTTCCCCTCAGCATCCTGGACGCACACGATGGCCTCATCGCCCTTGTTGGGCAATTCCAGTTCCCTCATCGCTGCGCCAACCGGTGTGCCGGCCGGGACCTCAAACGGGTCGTGGATCAGTGCAGTTGGGGCAATCCCGCTGGACATAAGCTATTCAGCGCTCCTTTTGCGCTCACGCGTGGGCGGCATACCTGGCCGCGCCCGCTGGTGTGTTCTCGGCCTTGCTCCGCGCGCGATATGAGCCTGGCGCGGGCACTGCGGGTGATCTTACTCTGGCTCGCCGGTCTACCGTCAGTCACGGTTCTCATTGCGCTGACCATCGCGTTGGCGTTGCCCCAAGAGCGCAATGACTGCGCCGCCAACAAGAACAACGCCGAGGAGAATCCATACCCAGATGTAGCCACCAATGATGCTTTGCGTCTCGTTGGCATCTTGCTGTGTCTCATCCGGTTTACCCTTTCCCTCATCACCTGCTTCAGTTTCCACAGTCGTCCCGGGGGGTTGGTAGGTAAATTGCGTCATGCCCTTGGTTGCATGGCCATCGGAGGATGTGATTTGGAAGCCAATGCGGTACTTGCCGGGTTGTGGGTCAAGGTCCGCAGGCACGTCGATGCTTACATTTTGGCGGTCAACCGTAGGTTCGCCACTGAACAGCACTTCATTCGTGTCCATGCGGGACAGCGCGATCCTGTTAAACCCCTCTCGCGGGATACCTGAAAACACCAACACGAGTTCGCTGGGAAATTCCGTTACCGTCGCCTCAACTCCCGGCTCGGCGTTGATCACGGAATCATGCGCCAACGCGGCCGGTGCCCCAGCCACGGCAATGCCCGCTGCCGCCACCACTGCGGCGAGTTTCTTCTTCACTGTGGTCCAGCTCTCTTTCGCTTATCGACGAATCCCCTGCCACCACCACTACACCTCTTGGCGTGACAAATATCTGTCTCAAAGGGTAGGTTATCCGCGTGAATTCTCCCGAAAGCTCTTCAAGTAACACC
>NZ_JRNG01000047.1:0-2697 GCF_000759055.1 Corynebacterium tuscaniense DNF00037
CGCCAGCGCGAACCGCTGGCCATTTTTTGTCGTCGTGTCACTGGGCCTCCTCATGGTTGCCCTGGATAACTCGATCCTTTACACGGCTTTACCCGCGCTTGATGAGCAGTTGGGGGCCTCCGCCGCAGAGTCCCTATGGATCATTAACGCCTACCCGTTGGTGATTACCGGTCTGCTCCTCGGCACCGGCACCTTGGGGGACAAGATTGGCCACCGGCTGATGTTCATGATCGGACTGGTCATCTTCGGCTTTGCCTCCCTTGCGGCGGCCTTCTCCCCCACCCCGCTGGCGCTTATCATCGCCCGTGCTTTCTTGGGCGCTGGCGCTGCCACGATGCTGCCCGCCACCCTCGCCCTGGTGAACCAGATCTTCCCTGAAGAGCGGGAGCGCAACGTTGCCATGAGCATCTGGGTCTCCGCTGCAGTCCTAGGTGCCGCACTTGGCCCCGTTGTCGGTGGTCTTCTTCTGGAGTTCTTCTGGTGGGGTTCCGTCTTCCTCATCAACGTCCCCGTTGTCATTATCACTTTCTTTCTCACCATTCTCATCGGGCCAAAGAACAAGCCGAATCCGGCGAAGAAGTGGGACATCTTCTCCTCCATCTACGCCCTGTTTGCGCTGTCGGGCCTCACCATGGTGATTAAGGAAACGGCGCGTCTGGATACCAACATGACCATCCTGGCCATCGCTGTTGTGATCATGCTTTTCGGCGCATTCATGTTCGCCCGCCGGCAGAGGAAGCTGCCAGAACCGCTTCTCACCTTTGGCATCTTTAAAAACCCCATCTTCGCCGGTGGCGCCATCACAGCGGTTGGCGCAATGTTCGTGGTCATCGGCTTGGAAATGACCACCACGCAGCGTCTTCAGCTTGTCGACGGCTTCACCCCCTTCCACGCCGGCCTCACCATCGGCGTTGTCGGTGTTGTTGCCCTGCCCCTCTCCATCGCCGGTGGCGCCATTTTGCACCGCGTCGGCTTCCGCACCATCGTCTGCAGTGGTTTCGCCGCCTGCGTCGTCGGCGCACTCGTGTCCTGGTGGGGCTCCAACCTGGATAGCTTCCCCATCTTCCTCACCGGCTTCATCATCCTCGGCGCCGGCGCCAACTTCGCCATGTCCGTATCCTCCATTGCCATCATCGGCGCCGCCCCTGCAGAACGCTCCGGTATGGCAGCTAGCGTGGAAGAAGTTTCCTACGAATTCGGCACCCTCATCACCGTTGCCGTCTCCGGCACAATGCTGACCTCCCTCCTCCTCGCCTTCCTCCCTGAGGACATCGCCCACCTAGGCATGGACGCCGTATTCAACCCCGCCACCCGTGACGCCGCCGCTCCCGCCTACGCACGCGCCCACGAAGCCGTCGTCGCCTTCCAGGCCCTTGCCGCTGCCGTCCTCTGCGGCATCACCGCGTGGTGCTTCCGCGGAAACCCGAAATCCGCAGTGAACTCTTAACCAATTCGTCCGGTGGGCCGTGACCTGCTACAGAATATTACATTGCAGCAACAACTACCGTCCGAAGGAAACTTGCTGCCAGGCACTTTATCTGCGCCAGCTGTTAGTTATGCAATCTTTTTGCAGCCCGTCGCCCGAAACACCAAAACTAACGGCGAGCCTAGCCCGGCTAGGCGGCGCCTTTACGGCCGCAGGCGTCAGGCCCCGGCCGCACCACACCGACCGCCTCAACTCCCCAAGTCCAGTGGAAATTTACTGAAAATAAGTAGTTTGCTGAAAAGCCACTATAAGATCACAGGGTTATGACCAAGAAAATCCTGTCCACCGCCGGTGTGCTTATCCTGGTTCTCGCTCTGCTAGGTGGCGGATTTCTGTTAGGAAAATCAACCTTCCTCAGCACACCGGCAGAAACAGTCACTGAGACGGAGACCTCGGAAGTCATCCACGCAGTTCAACGCCGACAAGAAATCGTGCTGCTCTCCACCTCGACCCAGGGGTTACACACCACACAGAACAGCGCCAAACTCTTCAAATGGGGTGTCCCCGGAAGCCAAAAACTGAATATCCTGCAGTACAAGTTCACTGCCAAACTGGGGATCGACGGCAAGGAAGTAAAGATCGAGGAGATTACTCCCACGCATTTCAAGCTCACCATCCCACCCTTCAAGTTCATTGGGTTCTCTGAGCCAGAATTCAAAACTGTGCACCAACACGGCCAGGCATTGAGCTTCGCTACGGCCGATATTGATGTCGCCGAGGGCATCAACGAGGTACTGAATGAGGAGAGGCGTAAGGAACACATCCAACTGAACCTTGACCTACTGAAGGGCCAGACCGAAACCTTTTACGGGGACCTCATCCACGCCATCAACCCCGAAGCAAAGTTGGAATTCGAGTTCCAGTAATCGGGAGTGAAATGTGAAAAAGTCCGCCGTACATACGGCGGACTTCTGTTTGTGGTCCTAGCTGGGATCGAACCAGCGACCTTTCCGGTGTGAACGGAACGCTCTTCCACTGAGCCATAGGACCATTGCGTTTTCAACGCGAGGGATACATTAACACCAGGCTGATAAAAGCCCATAATCGGGGTGGCGTGAATAACCATGAGGACCAATGAACAGCACTCCTACAATCCAGTGACCACGAATTATGTGAGTTACAAAGGGGCGATTTGTCCTTGGGGCGACGGACAGATTAAAGTCTTGAACCGCACAACTTCACAAGGAGCAACACTTTTGAAGTGAGTGTGT
>NZ_JRNG01000048.1:0-21938 GCF_000759055.1 Corynebacterium tuscaniense DNF00037
CCTGTGGTGGGGTGTGGGCGTGGCTTCCTCGTCGGTGCGCGGTAAGGCCCGCGCGTGACGTGGGTCGTTCCGCGCGCCCTTTTCAGGCGAGCGGACAACCCTACGACGCAAAGGGAGGTAGACAATGGGTAAGCACTCATTGGATACACCCGGACGCAAAAGAAAAGACCTTGACGCCACGAAGCTTAGATGGCTCGATGTGGCAATCAAGGTCATAACACTTGCGACCGTAACAGTGAAGCTCATTGCAGTGATGCTTCACATGGGTCTTTAAGGCCCGAGGGTCTCAACGAGTAGCCGCTCGTTGGGGCCCTTTTATTGTACAGCCACAACTCAAAGATGAACTGTGCTGTCACGTTTTAGGCTAATGCGCGCGCGACAGTTTCGCAATACTCCCACACTGAGCCCGGAGCCTCTTTTTCTTTGCTGCGGCAGGAAACCCTGGGTTAAGCCTTGTTCTTGGGGCTGAAAACAAAAGTGCCCCCAGACCTGCACATTCAGGGCTGGGGGATTTGCGGAGGATGTGGGATTTGAACCCACGAGGGTCGTGAAACCCGCACGCGTTCCAGGCGTGTGACATAGGCCGCTAGTCGAATCCTCCAACGACGCATTTTCTCGTTCCGCGGGCGTACCCGCGGAACGCGTCGGGGTATTACTTTAGCGGATGGGGCGGAGGGGGCAAAATTGGTGGTTGGAGTGGGCGTCGATAAGCGAGAAGGGGGATTTTTGAAGACGGTGCCAGGAACTACTACACTCAGGCGCAGGATCTCACGCGGTGCTTATCTTGTGAACTCCCCCAGGGCGGGAACGCAGCAAGGGTCAACGAGCTCTGGCAGGTGCGTGAGGTCCCCTTATTTTTCCCACAGGGGGTAGGGGAGTGGGCGGGGCGCATGTACTCTGGGCGGAGTAAATGAATCCACTCCAAAAGGAAGTGATCCCATGTCCTTGCTTGATTTGGATACCGCTGCGCGCGAAGAGCTCACCGCGAAGGTGCGGGAGGAATATGAGGCGCTGAAGGCCCGTAACCTCAACCTTGATTTGACGCGCGGTAAGCCGTCGACGGAGCAGCTAGACCTGAGTAATGATCTGCTGGAGCTGCCCGGCAAGGACACGTATGTGGATGCCACGGGCGCGGATGTGCGCAATTACGGCAACCTGCAGGGCATTAAGGACATCCGTGACATCTGGGGTGAGCTCATTGGTGTGCCGGCGGAGAACCTGTACGCGGGCGATGCTTCCTCGCTGAACATCATGTTCGACCTGATCAGCTGGTCGTATGCCTTTGGCAACAATGACTCGCAGCGCCCGTGGAGCGCGGAGGAGACCGTGAAGTGGATCTGCCCAGTGCCGGGGTATGACCGCCACTTTGCTATCACCGAGCAGTTCGGGTTTGAGATGATCACGGTGCCCATGCTCGAAGACGGCCCGGATGCGGATGCTGTGGCCGAACTGGTCAAGGACCCGGCGGTCAAAGGCATGTGGGTTGTGCCGATGTTTGCTAACCCGACGGGTGCCACCGTAACTGAGGAGGTTGCGCGCAAGCTCGCCTCGATGGAGACAGCGGCGCCGGACTTCCGAATCGTGTGGGATAACGCCTACGCCGTTCACACCTTCACCGAGGATTTTCCGCCGATTATTAACGTCCTTTCGGCCGCCGCCGAAGCCGGCAACCCGAACCGCTTCTGGGTGATGAGCTCCACATCCAAGATCACGTACGCTGGCGCCGGCGTAGCCTTCTTCGCCGCATCCAAGGAGGACCTGGACTGGTACGCCTCCGTCGCTGGTATTCGTGGCATTGGCCCGAACAAGATCAACCAGCTGGCACACGCGAAATTCTTTGGCAGTGCAGATGGTGTGCGTGCGCACATGCAGAAGCACGCGCAGATCCTCCGGCCGAAGTTCGAGGCCGTCCTGGACATCCTGGAGCGCCGCCTGGGCGAGTACAACGTTGCACGTTGGACCACTCCGACCGGCGGCTACTTCATCTCCCTCGACGTTGTTGACGGCACCGCCACCCGCGTATGGGAGCTCGCCCGCGAGGCCGGCATCACACTAACCAAGGCTGGCTCCGCCTTCCCGAAGGGGGAGGACCCGAACGACCGTAATATTCGTCTTGCGCCCTCGCTTCCGCCTATCGGCGAAGTCCGCACCGCCATGGACGGCGTAGCCACCTGCGTCCTGCTCGCCGCACTGGAGAAGCTTGAGGCCTAATGGAACCTGAAGAAAGGCTTGCTTGGCTCACCAGTGTGCTGGGCCCGCTCGACGTTGCAGATGCCGGTGGTGGTTTCCTCATCGGCGTGTCTACCGATGTCCCTGCTGCCGTGAGCGTGGGCTTTAGCGATGTGGACAGTGGGCTGATGGTGGACGGGCCGGATGCTGATTCCGAGCACCCGACGGACGTGCGCTGTGAGATCATTTGTGCCGCGTCCGGCGCCAGCCCTGAACAGCGCGCCATCGCGGTAGCAAGAGCATGGCACGCACTAGTGGACACCAAAACACCCGCCCAACCGGAGACACTCCTGCCGGGGCTAGTAGATGATCCGGCACTAGCCATCCACCACGGCCTGCTGCGTGAACCGCAGATCTTCGACCGCGGCACCCCAATGATCACGGAACCGGGCCGGATGACGCTACTGCTGGAGCTGGTGCTGCTCACCGATGAGGAATATGGGATCGCCGCCGAGCAGGGCCTAGACGTGTTAGAGCGCCGCTTACGCCGCCGCAGCACAGACCTGGGGGACTGGAACCGCGACTAGGCCATCTGACGCTACTAGCTGATCCCTCGTTCAGACAGGTACATGAGGATCGCGCGGACGCGGCGGTTCTCCTCATCGGGCGTGAGCCCGAGTTTGGCAAAGATGCTGGATACATGCTTGGCCACCGCGGCGCCAGAGAAATAGAGCTTCCCGGCGATCTCGGCATTGGACAGGCCTTCGGCCATGAGCTCGAGCACCTCGCGCTCGCGTGGGGTGAGCGTGGTCAGCCAACGTGAGCTGGCGGCCATGAGCTCACTGGCGACATCGGGGTCGATGACCACGCCACCGCTGGCGACGGTCTCGCATGCCTGGACGAAGTCTTTCACCTCGGCAACGCGGTCTTTGAGCAGGTAGCCGGTCCCGCCGTCGCCACCGGAGAACAATTCGCGCGCATAAGCAGGCGCGACATATTGGGATAAGACGAGCACATTGACAGGGCCCTGCTCGCGCAGCGCGAGGGCTGCTTGGAGTCCATCGTCGCGCATGGTGGGTGGCATGCGGACATCAGTGATCACCAGGTCAGGAGAGTGTTGCGCCACCGCACCGGGTAGCGCATCTGCGTCACCAACCTGCTCGACGACCTCGTGGCCGCGCCGAGTCAGCAGACCCGCAACCCCTTCACGCAGTAAGGCGGAGTCATCAGCGATCACGATCTTCATGGTGCCAGTCCACTTTCTCCTCGGTACAGCAGCAACGGTATCCGTGCGGTGACGGTGGTAGGGCCACCGTGGGGTGAATGCACTTCTATTGACCCGCCGAATGCAGCGATGCGTTCTCTCATGCCATCGAGCCCACCACCGTGGACAATGCGGGCGCCACCGTCGCCGGAGTCAGTGACAGCGACATTCAACGTGTGATCGCAGGTGATCAGCACACTAACGGGCGCGCCAGGGGCATGCTTCGCGGCATTGGTCAGGGCCTCAGAGGTGAAGAAATAGGCGGCGGCGAGGACGGAGTCGTCGATAAGCGGAAGCGCGTGCGGGGCACGGACGGTGACGTGCGGACCGTATTTCGCGGCGGCGGTTTCCACGGCTTCGATAAGTCCGCGGTCGGTCAGTTCGCGCGGGTGAATGCCGTGCACGGTACGGCGGAGGGCGTCGAGGCCGTTTTTGAGGTCGCGGGCGGCGGCGTCGAGAAGCGGCGAGTCGGTCTCCAACTGTGCTTCGCCGAGCTTCATGGCAGCGGCCACGAAATATTGCTGCGCGCCATCGTGCAGGTCGCGCTCAATGCGCAGGCGCTCGATCTCGTACGCTTCCGCGATCTTGCGCCGGGACGCCGTGAGCTGGTGAATTGCTCGCGCCGCCTCGCGCTCGTGGTTCTTCTTCCGCCACATGCACACGAGGGTAGCGGGGTAGTGCTAGCACTACCCGTATTTGGGAGCCTGCGCCATGGCGGCCGCGCGCAGCAGGCGGTGAAATGGAACCATGCTTGAACTGAACGACATCACCAAATCATTCACCCAGCAACGGGTCCTCGAAGGCATCAGCCTGAACATCGAACCAGGCGAATCCGTCGCGATCATGGGACCGTCCGGCTCCGGCAAATCAACGCTGCTTCACTGCATGTCGGGGGTGCTCGTGCCCGACCACGGGGAGGTCCGCTTCACCGGACGCGACATCGCACAGCTTAACGACGCGGACCGGTCCCAACTCCGCCTCGACCACTTCGGCTTCATCTTCCAGGACGGGCAGCTCATGCCTGAGCTGACTGCGAAGGAGAATGTGGCGCTGCCGCAGATCATGCGGGGTGAATCCCGCGCGAAGGCTCACGCGGAGGCGACAGACATGCTCACCCGTCTAGGTCTTGGCAGCTTTGTGGACCGCTTCCCGGGGCAGCTCTCCGGCGGGCAGGGCCAGCGCGTCGCCATTGCGCGTGCGCTGGCCGGGCCTCCGTCCGTGGTCTTTGCCGACGAGCCGACCGCCGCGCTTGACCAGGCCACCGGCCACGAGGTGATGCAGCAGATCACCGCCGTTGCCCAGAAATTCGGGGTGACGCTCGTGCTGGTCACCCACGACCCGAAGATCGCCCAGTGGTGCGACCGCCGGATCGAAACTCGCGACGGCCTTATCCACTCCGAGGGCGCCACGAAGGCGGTGCAGGCATGAGCGCGATGACATTAATGACCGCTGCGCAGTCCTCCTCCACAGAGGGCCGTGCGCAGCGCCAGACCGGTGAACGCTGGGTGCGTGCTTTGTCACTCATGGCATTTTCGGTGTCCACCTGGATCCTGTGCACTCTGGCTGCCGGAACATGGATGTTCGCGCAACGCATGTGGCACCCGCATGAGGCGGTGAGAGCCATCGAAGCAGACCTCGGCGGCCCAATTACGTTGAGCTACGTCTTCCTCGCTCTCTTCGCGTCACTGCTAGTGGTGCCAACCTTGCTCGGCTTGCTCACTCAGGCTGCGCGTGCGAATCTCGGCGGCCGCGAAGAACAGTTGGCGATCCTGCGTCTTATCGGCGCGACCTCCGGTCAAGTACGCGGGATGATGATTCTCGATGCGTTGCGCCAGGCACTCGTCGGCCTCGGGCTTGGCACTGTGCTGTACCTGGTCAGTGTGCCTGCGTGGTCGCTACTGACTTTCCAAGAAAAGCGCATCGGCACATGGGAGATGTTCACCTGGTGGGTTGTGCCTGTCGCCTGGATCGTGGTGCTCGCTTTGGCCGCCGCGTCCGTGTGGCTGGCTCTGCGGCGTGTGGCCGTTACCCCGCTGGGAGTGACCAAGAAGATCCCGCCAAAGGGGCAAAGCTTGATCACTCTGGTCAGCTCTGTCGTGGCCATGATTGTCTTGTACCGCTACTTGAGCGCACTCACGCTCGCCCCGGGGGCCGATGCCGCCGAATTCATAATGGTGCTCGTCATCGTTGCCGGCGTATTGACGGTCAACGCTCTCATTGCCGTCGGCGTGATCCAGTTGATCGCCCGATTCAGCTACCTGCTTCCTGGCTCCGCCAACTACGTGGCCACCCGCCGCGTCGGACGTGGTGCAAAGACAACGTGGAAGCGTGTCGCGGCGTTGTACTTCCTTGCATTCACCGCTGGCTTCTGTAGCTGGATTTCTGCCCTTCCAGAAGTGGAAGAGGATCCGGCCCTAAAGATGATCACCGCCGATATTCCCGCTGGTGTGGCCCTCACCGCGATCTTCGGTGCCATTCTTCTCGTCGCCTCTACACTGCTTACTCAGGCATTGGCAGTGGTGGAGCAGAAACATTTGACCAAGTCCCTCTACTTCATTGGTGCGCCCGCGAAATACCACACCTCCGTGGCCATCCGGGAGATCGGCGTACCGATGGCCCTGGTCACCCTATTGGGCTTCGGCATGGGCAACCTGCTGGGCTCCGTCATGGTCGCCGTTCCCGTCGACGTGTTACCCCAGCTCACCCTCTTCGCAGCGCTGATCTTGCTTGTGCTCGCAGGCTGCATTGCCGCCGTCGCCGCCACGGGCAAGCTCCGCGAGCGGGTGCTGGCCGAGACCGGTCGCCTCAACGACTAGTGCCTCGCTGCTGTGTATGAACTGATCTGCATGAACTAGACCGCATGAACTGAGCAAATCTAGAGTGCTTTGGCCTTGAGCCAAGAGTCGGGCGAGTATTCCTATTCGAGGAGACGTGAATATTGTGGACGGGCTTTCATAGAGTGGATGAGCAGCTCGTCCCCGTCTTCTGCGACTACAACGACCGTCTCAAGGAGCCTGGCATGTGTGTCAAAGCCGAGTCTCAGTTCCCTCCATTGGGTCGTTTCATCGTCGAGTGGCTCGACCCATATGGGGTTCGAGGCCGCCTGAATGCCATCAGATTCTGTGATGCCATGTTTGGTGGCGGACTTCGCACATCTCATGCTGCGGTGAAAGCTTCGATTGCTTGGCGGATGAGCTCGGACCGGGTCAGGTTCTTCTTGGTGGCGAGATCATCGAGTGCTTTCAGCTCATCGTCAGTAAGGCGAACAGCAACGACCTGTGCTGGGGTCATTCCCCGTCCCGGGCGTCCGCGGCCGCGCTTCTTTAGAAGCTCTGGGTCGTAACCGATTTCGGCCTCCGCAACCCAAGCGTCGATTTGTTCTTGGCTGGCGTTCACAGGCATAGGAATACTGTATAACGAAAATATCTGCGTAGGCAATGCCCGTTTACGGACAGGCCCACGTTGCGTGTCCTAGGCGCCTAGTAGGGTGAGACCGTGGCTTTGTACCGGAAGTATCGCCCAGCCTCGTTCGCCGAGATGATTGGGCAGGAGCAGGTGACCCGCCCGCTGTCCACAGCGCTGGACAATGGGCGTGTTAATCACGCTTATTTGTTCTCGGGGCCGAGGGGCACGGGCAAGACGTCGTCGGCACGCATTTTGGCGCGTTCATTGAACTGTGCGGAAGGCCCGACATCAACGCCGTGTGGTGTGTGCCCGTCGTGTGTGTCGCTCGCGCCGGGTGGGCCGGGCAACCTTGATGTGACGGAGATGGACGCCGCCTCGAACGGTGGCGTGGATGAGATGCGTGAGCTGCGTGAACGCGCCTATTTCGCTCCGGCAGAATCGCGCTACCGCGTGTTTATTATCGACGAGGCCCACATGATCACCGGCGCGGGCGCGAACGCCCTGCTCAAGATCGTGGAGGAGCCGCCGGAGCACCTCGTGTTCATTTTTGCCACGACGGAGCCGGAAAAAATCATCGGCACCATCCGTTCGCGCACCCACCATTACCCCTTCCGCCTGCTGACGCCGCAGGCAATGCGCCAACTCGTCGAGCGCACGGTCGCCGCGGAAGGCGTCACCGTCGACGAAAATGTGTACCCGCTGGTCATCCGCGCCGGTGGTGGGTCGCCGCGTGACACGCTGTCCATCCTCGACCAACTCCTCGCAGGCGCCGGCCCCGAGGGTCTCACGTATGAGCTCGCCTTACCGCTCCTTGGGGTCACCGATCTCTCGCTTATCGACGCAACCGTGGACGCCCTCGCCTCCCACAACGCCGCCGCCCTCTTCCAAACCGTCGACGATGTGATCGAAGCCGGCCACGAACCCCGCCGTTTTGCCATCGATCTGCTGGACCGCCTGCGTGACCTGATGATCATTCACGCCGTCCCAGATGCCTTCGGCCAGGGCCTCGTGGATGCCCCCACCGACCGCGCCCAGATCCTCGCTACCGAAGCCGACAAATTCCCCGGCAACCAGATCGCCGCCCTAGCCACCGAGGTCAACGAGCGCATCACCTCCCTCCGCGGCGCCACCTCCCCGCGCCTGCTGCTAGAAATCATGATGGCGCATCTCCTCGGCGTCGCCGCCGGCACACAAACCCCGGCCACGATCACCGGCCTGGAAGAAATCCGCGACGCCTCCGCCGCCGCCACCGGCGTGGGCGACCAACCCCGCGGTGCCGCCGCTGCTTTAGCCGCCGCAGCCGCAGTCCAAGCCACCGTGAAGCCGGCGTCCCAGTCCACCCCCGCCCCGCGCGAGGCGCCCAAACCCGCGCCTGCGCGGACGCCGGAGCCTGCGCCTGCTGCTGCTCCTGAGCCTGCTGCTGCTCCTGAGCCCGCTGCTGCTCCTGAGCCCGCGCCTCAGCCTGCACCTCAGTCGGCGCCCGTCTCCGCTCCAACTCCGGAGCCGAAACCTGAGCCGACATCCGAGCCCGCATCTGCACCTCAGCCAGAACCGTCCCAGCCTGAGGCCGAGCCAGGTGAGGACTTAATGCAGCGCATCCACAAGGAATGGATCACCCTGCGGCAGTTTGTGGGTGAGCGGAACAAGGTCGCTGAGATCATGCTCGCGGAGGCCAAGCCGTTAGGCATGGAAGGCACCACCTTGGTGGTGGGCCACAACACCGGCGCGTTGGCGGAGCGTATCAACTCCGAGCACAACAACAAGGACATTGTTGCTGCGCTGAGCGAGAAGCTGGGTACCGCTATCGCTGTGCGTTGTGTGGTGGGCACGGACCCAAAAGCAGAGGGCTTCAGCCCGGCAAAGGATGAACCGGCGGCATGGAACCCGTTGGTCTCCGAGGCTGAAGCAGAAGCAACGGAAGCACCTCAGAAGCAGGAGCCAACGCCAAGCCAAGGGCCAACTGAAACGGGTGCCGCGGCCGCCGTGGCGGCTGCCGCTGATGCAGCAAAATCAACACCAGCCAATCCATGGTCGCGTCCACCGCGGAAGGTAGGTGGGGATGAACCCGCCCCGGCCCATTTCAGTGATGGTGCTCCACTGCCTCCAGAACCCGCGGACCCGGATGTTCCGAGCGAGGCGCCGGAACCCGGGTACACCCGGGAAGACGAAGAGCGTGACATGGTCGACCAGTCAATGGAGGCTGGCGAAATTGACCGGCGCAACCCGACCGAGGTGGCCATGGACTTGCTTGCCGAGGAACTCGGCGCGCGACCGCTGTAAAACAGCCGGTACACTAGGGCCCAGATCTAACAAAAGTTGTGAAGAAAGGTACACACTATGACGCAGCCAGAGCAGTCCGGAATGCCCGATATGCAGGAACTCATCCGCCAGGCGACTGAGGTTCAGGCACAGATCCAGCGTGCACAGGAAGAGATCCTCGCCGCTGTTGTCCAGGGCACCGCGGGTGGCGGTCTTGTCACTGTCACCATGACCGGTGGCGCTGAGATCACGGACCTGACCATTAGTCCGGAGGCAGTGGACCCTAATGACGTGGAGACTCTGCAGGATCTCATCCTCGCTGCTTACCGCGATGCGCACGCCAAGGCTGGCCAGCTCGCGCAGGAGAAGATCGGTCCGCTGACTCAGCCGCAAACCGATGATGGCAATGATTTTGCCAAGATGTTCGGCGGCAACTAGTCCTAGGCAAATTAAGATTTACGGGGCCTTAGGGCCCCGTTTTTCTGCGAGGAGGAACCATGTTTGAAGGCCCGCTCCAGGACCTTATCGACGAATTTTCTCGCCTACCCGGCGTCGGCCCCAAAAGCGCACAGCGCATTGCGTTCCACCTCCTGAAAACGGATCCGGATGACATCGATAGATTGCGAGCAGCCCTGGCTGCTGTCCGTGACGGAGTTGCCTTCTGCCGGATCTGCAATAACGTCTCCCGCGAAGAGATCTGCCGCGTGTGCGCCGATAGTGGCCGGGATGCTGGCCTGATCTGCGTAGTGGAAGACGCAAAGGACATCCAGGTCATTGAGCGGACGGGGGAGTACACCGGCCGATACCACGTGCTCGGAGGGGCACTGGACCCCTTGGCCAATGTGGGCCCCAAGGATCTTGCCATCTCCACCTTGCTACAGCGCATCGGCGGTGTCCTGCCAGATCGTGATGGCGTTGCGCCGGAGGATAACCCTGTGATCCACGAGGTCATTCTGGCTACAGACCCGGACACCGAGGGGGAGGCCACGGCTTCCTACCTTGCACGGCTGTTGAGGGACTTCCCCGACCTCACCGTCTCCCGCCTAGCCTCGGGTATGCCCTTGGGCGGGGACTTGGAGTTCGTGGATGAACTCACCCTGTCGCGCGCCCTCACCGGCCGCCTGAAACTGTAGTACTTGCTGCTACCAGCGGCCCGCCGGCCGCCAGCCGCCTGCCCACTAGGCCGCGCCTGCCACCCCTGCTCCCGCGCTTATTAGTCTTCCTCCGCCTCGCGCCTGTCATCCCGCCTCCGCGCCAACCTATCCGTCTGTTCACTTGTCCGTCTGTTCACTTGTCTACCGTCGGCCCACCCGTGGCACCAACCGTGGGCAGGTTAGTCCCGTCCACGCAATGAATCCCACCATTCACATGAACAACATTTGACCTGGGATTTTAGGGACCGATTTCAGACGGGACTAACTTCCTCGAAGGGCAGGAGAGAAAGCGTGGCGAAAGCGGGGAAACGTGCACGGGGATGTGGGAGGGGGAAGCAGGGGAAGAATGGGACGAAGGAAGTGGGGAGCGGGCGAGCGGAGGAGCGCCGCCGGTCATCGCTGCCCTCAAGTTATGGGCAGGTTAGTTCCGTCCGCGAGATGAGTCCCTCCAGTCACACGGGAAACATTTGACCTGGGGTTTCGCGGGGGCGCTTCGAACGGGACTAACTTCCCCCGAAACGGTGGCGGAGGGGGTGGAAGGGGGAACCCAGGGAAGTCCGGCGAAGGCGGGGCGCAGGGCGCGGAGGAAGGGCAGGGCGCGGGCGCAAGGCGCCGAGGCAGGGTGGGGCACAGAGCGCGGGCGCAGAGGAAGGGCCGAAGGGGGCAGGGAAGCGGGGGAAGACTTAGCGCATGCGCTCGGCGCGGAGGCGGTCAACCTCGGGTAGCTCGAGGGGTTCGAGGTCAGCGAGGGCGACACCGAGGGCGCGGGCGAGGATGAGGTCGGCCAGCTCCGGGTTCCGGGCCAAGGCGGGGCCGTGCATGTAAGTGGCGATGACGCTGCCTTGGACAACGCCTTCACCATTGGTGCCGCCGGTGGCGTTGCCGTTACCGGTGCGGATTGTGCCTAGGGGTTGGGCGTCGGGGCCAAGGACGGTGCCGCCAAGGTGGTTTTCAAAACCGGTGAGGGGCTGCGACAACTCTTTGGTGATGCCGGCGCGGGTGGGGGTGGATACTACTTCGCCGATGGAGCGGGAGGGGAGGGAGGAGGTGGTGGCGTCGATAAGCGAGAGGCCGTCGACGAGCTTGCCGTGCGCGCGGAAGGAAACGCCAAGGACCTGCAGGCCGGCGCACACTGCGAAGATGGGGCGCTGGTTGGCGGCGGCGCGGGTAAGTCCACCGTCGGCGATGAGGTGTGAGGCTGCGAGGACCTGCGCGGAATCTTCGCCGCCGCCGAGGGTGTAGGCGGAGAGGTCGTCGGGGACGGGGTCGCCGAGTTTGATGGGGATGATTTCGGCGTTGATCTCGCGCATGCGGGCGCGGCCGCGGAGGACGAGGGCGTTGCCGTCATCGCCGTAGGTGCCCAGGATGTCGGGCAGGATGAGGCCGATGGTTAGTTTCTCAGCCATGGGAAACCTCCTTGAGCAGCGCAGTTTTAAGGTTGAGCAGTGCGGTGTAGTTGGCTAGGACCTCGATCTTGCCGGGTGGGCAGGCCTGAATGGCTTTCAGCGGATCGTGGATGAGTTCGTGCGAAATGCCGGCGTAAAGCAGGCGTACTGCGAGGTCGGTGCCGCGCTCGCCGGAGGCTTTCACAGCGATGTCATCGAACTCCTCAAACTTGACGTCCCAAAGCCAGGAGAGGTCTTCGCCGTCGCCTTGTTGACCGTTGACGGCGATGACGAGGCCGTCGGCCTCCCGGTTCACCATGGACAGTGCTTCCTGCCAGCCGGCGGGGTTCTTGGCCAGGAGCAGGTGGATGTCGCGGTCGCCCCAGGTGATGGTGGTGTAGCGGCCGGCGACGTCATCGACCTGCTCCGTTGCCGCGATGGCGGCGGCGGTGTCCACGCCGTACACGTCCACGGCGGCGGCGACAGCTTGGGCGGCGTTACCGCGGTTGGCGCGGCCCGGCAGAGCAAGGTCGAGGGGATGGGTGGTGCCATCGGGGGCGGTTAGGCCCTCATCGGTCACGCTCCACTGCGGGGTGGGGCGGCGGAACTCTCGGCCGTCTTTGAGCGGTTTGGTGGCGTACCAGTCCTCGGAGGTGCGCACGATGTGCCCATCGCCGCGGGGATTGGATACGGAATCGCCCAACCAGCCGGCGCCGGCGGAGACCCAGACAACGCGCGGAGCGTCGAAGGCCACGGAGGTCATCAGCACATCATCACAGTTGGCCACCACGGTCATGCTCGGGTGCATTTCCACGGTCTTGCGTAGGGCGCGTTCGATGGAGTTGATTTCCCCCACGCGGTCAAGCTGGTCGCGTGTGAGGTTGAGCAGCACGAGGGCTTCTGGTTTGAGCCGTTGCGCGATGGCGGGCACGTGCAGTTCATCCACCTCCAGGACCACGTGCGACGCAGAAGAGTCAGCCAGGAGGGCGGAGATGATGCCTGCATCCATGTTGTCACCACCATCGTTGGAAGCGACGGTGAACTTGGTACGCAGGGCGCTCACCAGCATGCGGGTAGTGGTGGATTTACCATTTGTGCCAGTGACCAGGATGGTCGGCCGGCCAGCAAGCTCGTCCAGAATATTCGGGTCGATCGCGCCGGCGACCAAACCGCCGATCATGCCACCAGCACCGCGCCCAGTTGCGCGGGAAGCGGTGGTTGCGAGCTTTGCCGCGGTCACCGCGACTGTGGAACGCAAACGTTGAAACGGCCCTGCTTTTCCAGTGCCGGGGGTGCTCGAACTCATGGGATAAAACCTTAGACGATCTCAGGTAGGCACCGCGAGGGCGCGCTTATTGGTTGCGCAGGATGGTGAAAAACTCGTCGTCGGTCAGGAGTGGAATGTTCTTGCGTTCCGCGTGCATAGCCTTGCCACGCAGTTGCGATGCGGGGCCGGTGATGTTGCTGATCACCAGCGATGTTTCACGCGAGAGCTTTTCCGTGTACACCATGTCCGCGTCCAGGATGGCTTGCACGATCTCATCATGGTCCACGGCAACATCGTCCGTGACCACCACTTCCATGCCGGGGCGCAGCCCAGATCTTGCGGTGTATATGCCTGGATTGCCCTTCGTTGGCTCGGCCTTCTCCGCTTGAACGCGGACGCGGGAACGCTGTAGCCCAAACCGGTCATTGGTCAATTCATCGGGAGTGCGCGTGACAAGCTCGACGGCCTCACGTTGGTGCAGGTAAAGCTGCATCAACGCGAGGCTTCGCGCGCGCGAGGTTGTCTCCTCGGGCTCTGTTGCACGCGCAGCACTTGCCTCGGCGGGCGGCAGCTCAATGCCGGCTTTCGCGGCCACAGCCTCAAGGCGCGCATCCGTGGTTACGGTTCCTTGTTTCCGGGCCGTTGCAAGCGTATCGACGATCCCAATCGGCGCCGGCACATGCCCCACCCGCTGCCTCCGCCGCCCCTGCCTGCGGTTACGGGAACGGTTTGACCGCGCTGCAGCGTTCATTGCGCGGCGCGATTCGGACACGATGAAACCCCACGCAAAAGGCGCATCGTGGACAATGAGCGTACGCCCATCAATGAAGCGGTCCAGGGTACGCAGGCGGCGCCCGAATTTTGGTGCACGGTCAAACAGGCTGTACTCCACACCGTGCATGTGCCGTGGACCTGGGTCCCCACCAGTGTTGAAGATGGCGTGGAACTCATCCCCAATCTCACCCGCATCATTGAAGGCCACACCATCAAGGGTGACTAAGCGTCCGGTGTTCGGATGAATATTTGTTGCTTGTGGGTACAGCGCCACGTACGGGTAAAGCTCCGTGAGGTTCAACTCCGCGACTGGTGTGTCGTTGTCTACCACTGCAGCTCCAAAATCGGAATGGGTGCAGGTGCATTCGGGTTCGGGCGCGGAGCAGGAGCAGGAGCCGGTGCAGGAGCGGGAGCTGGTGCCGGCGCCGGCGCAGGAGCTGGTGCCGGAGCAGGTGCTGGTGGTGCTGGCTGAACGGCTGCTCGTGGGGGAGCCGGGGCAGGAATGTAATTAGGCTCAACAGGTGCCGGGTTCGGATTCACCGGCTCGGGCTCAGGCTCGGGCTCCGATGAAGAGGAATGTGTTTCCGATGTCGGAGACTTTTCCGTTGAAGCCGTCGGCTGTGATGAGGACGCTGAACTCGTAGTGTTCGTCGAGCTGGAATCACTCACATACGCATTGATTTCACGGGCACGCTCATCAACACCAGTGGAATATGCGATCAACCCCACCACGCCCAACGCGATGGCAGCACACAACACGGACGCCACCTGCATATTGAGGAAAGACGACAGGTCAATCCGTCGCGTAACACCACGGTGCGCTGCACGCTCCACATCCGCTTCCTGCGCTGCTTCTTCCGCCACAGCGTCAGCTGCGAAAGCCTCGTTGTGTGAAAGAGGAACCGAAGCCGGTGCCGGTGTTGGCGTTGGAACTGGTCCCGGTAAAACGGGGAGATCAGCGGGCACCGGGCCGAGGGGATCGGCGTGGATGGTGAGGACCGGTGCGCCGTCGACAAGCGAAAAAACGCCGTGCGCAAGCGCGATCAACCCGCGACTTTCCAGCATGCGCAAGGACGGGCTGAGCTCAATGCCTGCAGAACCATCCAATTCACCCACGATCGTGCCGTCCATGCGGGCGACAACCTCACCGGCGGCATCGAAACCGATCTCCACGGCAACACGCGCCCCATCGGTCCGCACACCAGTAGCTGCCACGCCAGCTTCATCGAGGTGAATCACGCGGGGAGTGCCTGTTGGCAACCACACACTTTGAGTATGCGGGGACAGTTCAGTGCGATTACTACCTGCATTAGCAGCATCCTTACTCATGTCGCCTCCCATCCGCGTGAAACCATAAACAAAGCTCTTATAAAAGAGCCTAGTCGCGGATAGTTACTGGCCCAAAGGCTGCCTGATATTCAGGCTGCGGTTAGCGGCAGAGACCATTGCTTTAATGGACGCGCGAGTGGTGGAACCAGCAATGCCCACACCCCACGCATCCGAGCCGGCGACAGTGGAGCGGATGAAGCACACAGCATCCGCATCCCCGCCAGCCGTGCGTGCCTGCTGGCTGTAGTCCGTCACCTCATAGTCCAAGCCAAGGCCGCGCAGCGCATCGGCGAAAGCAGCGATCGGGCCATTACCGGAACCTGTGATCGTGGTGGTTGCACCGTTGTAAACCACACCGGCCTTCACCGTTGCTTCATCCTCATCGGTCTCAGCCGCATCCACGTGGAGGCTGACCAGCTCAAGCGGGGTTTCCACATCCAGGTACTCACCGGCGAAGACATCCCACATGTTCTTGGAATTGACCTCGCCGCCCTCTGAGTCCGTGATGGCCTGCACGACAGAGGAGAACTCCGCCTGCATCGGCTTGGGCATATTGATTCCGTGGTCTGTCTTCATGATGTAAGCCACACCACCCTTGCCCGATTGGGAGTTCACGCGAATCACTGCCTCATAATCGCGGCCCACATCCTTCGGGTCGATGGGCAGGTACGGGACCTCCCACACAGTTTCGCGCAGCTCCTCCCATGCCACATCTGTGGAGGACGCATCCGGGCGGACCTTCTGCGCCAAAGCGTCGAGCCCCTTATTGATTGCGTCTTGGTGTGAACCAGAGAACGCCGTGAACACCAAGTCACCGCCGTAGGGGTGACGCTCCGGTACACGCAACTGGTTGCAGTACTCCACCGTCTCACGGATGCCGGCGATGTCAGAGAAATCAATCTGCGGGTCAACGCCCTGAGTGAGCATGTTCAGGCCCAAGGTGACCAAATCCACGTTGCCGGTGCGCTCACCGTTGCCAAAGAGGCAGCCCTCAATGCGATCCGCGCCGGCCAGGTAACCCAGCTCCGCCGCCGCGACGCCCTCACCGCGGTCATTGTGGGGGTGCAGGGACAAGATGATGGAATCACGCTTTTTAAAGTTGCGGTGCATCCACTCAATGGAATCCGCGTAGACGTTTGGAGTGATCATTTCCACCGTGGCCGGCAGGTTGATAATCATGGGGTCCTCCGGGGTGGCCTCCATGACGTCCACCACCGCGTCACACACCTCAACGGCGAAGTCCAGCTCCGTGCCGGTGAAGGATTCCGGCGAGTACTCCCAACGCCAGTGGGTGTCCGGGTAATCCTTCGCAATGTTCTTGATCAGCTCAGCCGCATCCGTAGCCAACTGCTTGATCGCCGCGCGGTCCTTGCGGAACACCACTTCACGCTGTAGCTTCGAAGTGGAATTGTAAAAGTGCACGATCACGCGCGGCGCACCAGCGCATGCCTCAAAGGTGCGGCGGATGAGGTGCTCTCGCGCCTGGACCAGAACCTGAATGGTCACGTCCTCCGGGATCATGTTCTCTTCGATGATCTCGCGCACAAAGTTGAAGTCCGTCTGGGAAGCGGAGGGGAAACCAACCTCAATTTCCTTGTAGCCCATCTCCACGAGCAGCTTGAACATGCGGCGCTTGCGCTCCGGGCTCATCGGGTCAATCAACGCCTGGTTGCCGTCGCGCAGATCCACCGCGCACCACTGCGGTGCCACGGTGATCTTCTTGTCCGGCCAGGTGCGGTCCGGCAACGTGATGTCCTCGACCTCTTTGGCAAAAGGCAAGTAGCGCTCAAAGGGCATTGAGGAGCCACGCTGAGTGTTCCACGCCGGCTGGCCTGGATTACGTGGGCCGTTAGGCTTGCGGGTTTCAGCGGGCGGTGCAATGTGGGAATCGGAAGGGGTCATGGCTAGATCCTTAAAAACTAGGTCCTTGAAAATCAGGAGTGAAAAGTGAGGCACGGCCGGCATAACAAACTCCGCGACGGGGTGCCGGCCGTGAAGTGGTGGCCTAGAACCCGCCGCGGCTTAGAAGTAGGGCAGCTCCTTGGTGGTGAGCCGCCACACGCGGTGCGTGAGCCGATGACATGGTTCACATCGTAGCCAAGAAGCAGGCTCGCGCAAGCATTACGTGAGTATTAGGTGTGCTTTACGTGCATGTTAGGGCACCCTACATCTTTTGAACGACATCTTTTTGACGGTTAGGATAGCGCTTGCATTTACAAATCGCGTTTCTTTCATTGATCACCAGCCGGCATGTCGGCTGGGAAGGAGTTTGCCATGAAGGCCCTGTACCAATCCGCCGTTGTTTATTTGATCCTGGGCCTGTGCGCTGGCCTCTACTACCGCGAATTCACCAAGATCCAGGACTTCCCCGCAGGCGAGTTCACCCAGCTCGGCGTGACCCACACGCACCTGCTCATGTTGGGTTTCTTCGCCTTCCTCATCTTCCTGGCGCTGGAGAAAGCCTTTGCAGTATCGCGCGCCGGAAAGCTGTTCACCACCTTCTTCTGGACGTACAACCTCGGCGTCATTGTCACCACCGCCATGATGGTGTGGCACGGCAGCCTCACGGTGTTGGGGCAGGAGGGAAACGCGATGATCTCCGGTATCGCTGGGCTTGGCCACATCTTCCTCACCATCGGCCTGGCCTGCTTCATCATTGCGCTGGGTCGCGCTATCAAGCAGCCAGCCACTGAGGCAACCCCTGTGAACGCCTAGGGCTAAACCGACTTCCGCGACAGGAAATACGTTGCGGCGAACATTGCTATGACCGCCACTGCCATGAGGGCCCAGCCCGATATGGTGGTGACGATAAATTTTTCGCCCAACAGCACCATACCAAGCGTGTAGGCCAAAAGTGGCTCAAAGATTTTCATTGCGGGCAGGGACTGCGAAAGGTTGCCTGCCCCGAAGGCGTATTGCTGCACAATCGTGCCCACCACAGCAGCCGCGAGCAGCGCGTACAAAGGCCAGGTCGTGACCAACTCTGTCAGGCCACCCCGCACGAATGCGTCAACGGTCGTTTTGGAAAACACCGCCAAGTAGCCAAAGATCGCACCGCACACCGCGCCCAAAAGAAAAGCGCGAAAAACGGAAGCTTGTCGCTTTGCGACGATCACGGTGACCACCATCGCCGCCACCCCAACCCCCACGGCCAGGAGCCATTCCGAGCCCGACGCCATGCGCGTGCCGGGTGTTGGCCGCCCCAGAATCACCAGCACACCTACCGCAATAGTGAGGACTGTTGCCCAGAACGATTCATCGAGCTCCATCCGCCGTTTTTCCACTCGGGCCGACAAAATCAACGTCATCAGCAGTGACAGCACCAGTACGGGCTGCACCACGAGAAGTGCACCGAAGCTGAGCGCCACCGCCTGAAAACCGTAGGCGAGCCACGCCAAAGAAAGGGACAGCCACCAGACGGGGCGTTTGAGTGCGCCGATCGCACCGACAGAGTCTTCATGCTCTGCGTTGTGGCGAAGAACAATTTGGTGGCGCCACACCGTACCAATGGCGATAGTCAGCGCCGATAAAAGGGCGAAGACTACAGCGAGGGTGTTGTTATGCACGCACAGCATGGTAGTCAACCTGTTGGTGAATGTATGACAACAAAACTTGGGGCGCGTACCCGTAAAGTAGGTACCGCACATTGTTCGGGTAGATACGGGGCTTTCATATTCGTGGCCCGGGATAGAAGAAAGGCGAACTGTGGCACTGATCGTCCAGAAGTACGGCGGGTCCTCTCTCGAGAGCGCGGAAAGGATCCGTGCGGTGGCGAAACGGATCGTCGATACGCAAAAAGCGGGCAATGATGTTGTGGTTGTCTGCTCCGCGATGGGCGACACGACGGATGAGCTTTTAGATCTAGCAGCGCAGGTCAACCCCACGCCACCCCCGCGTGAAATGGACATGCTGTTGACGGCGGGTGAGCGCATTTCCAACTCCCTGGTGGCAATGGCCATCGCGTCCTACGGCGCGCCCGTACAATCCTTCACCGGTTCGCAGGCCGGCGTGATCACCACCGAACGCCACGGCAACGCCCGCATCCTTGAGGTGACCCCCGGGCGCGTGCAAGAGGCCATTGACGCAGGCAAGATCGCCATCGTCGCCGGCTTCCAGGGCGTCAACCGTGCTACCCGTGACGTGACCACCCTTGGCCGCGGCGGTTCCGATACCACCGCGGTGGCGCTGGCCGCGGCCCTGGAAGCTGACGTGTGCGAGATCTACTCCGACGTTGACGGTGTGTACAGCGCTGACCCACGCATCGTCTCTGATGCGAAGAAGCTCGAACACCTCTGTTTCGAGGAGATGCTTGAGCTAGCCGCGTCCGGCTCAAAAATTCTGGTTCTGCGCAGCGTCGAATACGCCCGCGCATTCAATGTTCCCATGCGAGTACGCTCGTCTTACAGCAACGACCCCGGCACGCTGGTGTCCGGAGCGATGGAGGATATCCCCATGGAAGAAGCAGTTCTGGTTGGTGTGGCTACCGACGACTCTGAGGCAAAAATCACCGTCCTCGGCATCCCGGACGTGCCGGGTGAAGCCGCGAAGGTGTTCCGCGTGCTCGCTGATGCAGAGATCAACATTGACATGGTCTTGCAGAACACCTCGTCGTTGCATGACAACACCACTGACATTACCTTCACCCTCCCCATCGCTGATGGCCCGCGCGGCATGAAGCTGCTCGAAGACCTGGTGCAGCGCGAAGGCTGGCAGAATGTCACCTACAACGATGAGATTGCCAAGGTCTCCCTCATCGGTGCCGGCATGAAATCCCACCCGGGCGTCACCGCCGAATTCACCGAGGCGCTGCGCGACAAGGGCATCAACATTGGCATGCTCAACACCTCTGAAATCCGCATCACCGCCGTTGTTCGCCGTGCGGACATGGAGGATGCCGCGCGCGAGATCCACGAGAAGTTCGACCTCGGCGGCGACGAGCCAGCCGTGGTCTATGCAGGGACCGGGCGCTAAAGCCCATCCGCGATAAACGAAAGCAGATTGGAGTAATTCAATGACTACCGTCGCAGTCGTCGGCGCAACCGGCCAGGTCGGGCAGGTCATGCGCGATATTTTGGAGCAGCGTAACTTCCCCGCGGACAAAGTCCGTTTCTTCGCCTCCCCGCGCTCAGCCGGTAAGGAACTTGAGTTTCGCGGTGAGCAGATCGTGGTGGAGGACCTCACCCAGGTCACGCCCGAATCCGTGCAGGACGTTGACATTGCACTTTTCTCCGCTGGCGGTTCCACCTCAAAGGAATGGGCCCCCGTTTTCGCTGAAGCGGGCGCTACCGTGGTGGACAACTCCTCCGCATGGCGCAAGGACGAGGACGTCCCGCTCATCGTCTCCGAGGTCAACCCGGATGCGGTCAAAGGCCTGAAAAAAGGGATTATTGCCAACCCCAACTGCACAACGATGGCAGTCATGCCTGTAGCCAAGGCGCTTCACGACGCTGCCGGGCTCGCCACCATGCGCGTCGCCTCCTACCAGGCAGTCTCCGGCTCGGGCCTGGCCGGTGTGGAAACGCTGGCGAAGCAAGTTGCTGAGGTAGGCGACCACAATGTAGACCTCACCCACGATGGCTCCGTGTTGTCTCCAGCTGACCTCGGCCCCTACGTCGCGCCCATCGCCTTCAACGCACTGCCGATGGCCGGCAACCTCGTTGATGACGGCACCTTTGAAACCGACGAAGAACAAAAGCTCCGCAACGAATCCCGCAAGATCCTCGGCCTACCCGATCTGAAAGTCTCCGGCACCTGCGTCCGCATCCCGGTATTCACCGGCCACACCATGGTCGTACACGCCGAGTTCGAGCGTGAAATCACCCCGGACGAAGCCAAGCGCGTTCTCGACGCCGCGCCTGGTGTCACCGTTGTTGACGTACCCACCCCGCTCGACGCCGCAGGCAAGGACGACTCCCTCGTCGGCCGCATCCGCCAAGACCAAGTCGTGGACGGCAACCGTGGCCTCGTCTTCGTCGTCTCCGGCGACAACCTGCGCAAGGGTGCAGCGCTCAACACGATTCAGATTGCTGAGCTGCTAGTTTAATCCCCTGCGCCCGCCACAAGATCCCGGCGGGCGCGAGCCACACGCGAACGGATCGTGCCCACACGCACGTTAGCGATCTTCGCCGCCTCCTCATACGTATAGCCCAGGACCTGGGTGAGGATGAGGGCTTCTCGACGTTCGGCCGGCAGACCGTCGAGAAGCGAACGCGCATCCAACACTTCACTCCACGTATTCGAATTATCGGGGCTCGGCTGCTGCCCTGCGACATCGTCATACTCAACCGCAGCCTTACGCGGCCGCGCCATGTCATGCCGCACCGAATCCACCCACGTGCGGCGGGCCAACGACAACAACCACGTACGCGCACTCGACCGAGCCGCAAACCGCGGCAACGAACCCATCACACGCAAATACGTCTCCTGCGTTAAATCATCCGCATGCTCCCGGCCCCCAAGATGCGCAAGCAGCCGCCACACATCCTCCTGCGTCGCGCGAATGAACTCAGACAACGCCTGCTTATCGCCACGGCCAGCGCGCAGCGCCAACTCCGTCACGTAGGCATCGTCCCTCTTCATCACGGAAGATGACGTTACCAGCAGCGAATTCGGCGACCCCTTGATGGAAGCTGCCGTGCTAGTCTGCTGCCAACGGGCTCAGCCGTTGAACCTCCACTTAAAAGGAGAGCGCCGATGACTGGGCCCTTTTACTGTTCTTGGGAGCTTCGGGGAAACAGAGTTAAACCGCAATCGTCGTCGGTTTGGTTCCGCGCCAAATGTTTGAAACTTTTTTCGTTTTGTAGGGAACCGGGCTGTTTGTGCACGTCATCTGGCTACGTGGCAAGTTCTGGCGCGCGGGGCCTGTGGATGGATTTTTGGGTTATCCACAGGCTTTTCGGCCCCTAGCTGCGCGTTTTTGGTTTTCGGTTTAG
>NZ_JRNG01000049.1:0-21703 GCF_000759055.1 Corynebacterium tuscaniense DNF00037
CTTTCGCCATGCCTAAAAACAGGCCGTGAGGTCCTGGTCTCGGCATCAGTGGGATTGTCTAACGCGATCAGGCAGCGGGGGCAGGTCTAAGCTTGCGGGGCATGAACTGTTGACGTTCTTTCAGGTCAGCCATTGGAAACAAGCCAATCTCGAATGTGTTTGACCTTTACCCCTAAAGTTGCGCCGTAGGGGCAAGTATCTTTCCAGAAGGTGCTTTTAGCGTCCCCTAGTTTTCGTTGAGAGCGAATTCCTGTGTCACTTCCTGGCGGCGCCAGTGTTCCACGAAGAAGGAGAGGAAAGGAACCACACCCGCCAGGGCCGTGACCAACCAGGTTTTGGTGGACCAGCGGGCCTTCATTCCCAAGTTCAGAGTGGCCAGGAGGAACAAGGCGTACACCCAGCCGTGGGCGATAGCCACCCAGTTCAGGCTAGAAACGTCCATGTGGAGGATGTACTCCATGATCATGCGTGCGCACAGCAGGAGCAGCATGACACCGGTGACCCACGCCGCAATGGCAAACAGTGTCAACGCGGTTTTCACACGACGCTTGCGTTCGGGGTGAATGCGCGGGACCGAAGCGTCTGGGTTGGCAGGGGTCGTCGGGGAAGTGCTCATCGTTCCATGTCCTTTACTGTTGTTCACTGCGTCTCAGGGGTTCTTAGGGGTTCGTGGAAGACGTCTTAGAAGGAGTCTTCGGTGTGGCGGCGCCGGCGGGGGGTGTTTAGCTCATTGAACTCCTCTACATTCAATTCGCTCCGGTGCAGGAGGAAGTCTTCGCTGATCTCTGTCATAGCTGGCGCGGCGTCCGGATCGCCGAACGCGGCAGCATCCGCCTCATAGAGCGCATCCATGGTCTTACCGGCGTTCTCGGCATCGATTTTCTCGTTCTCCATCTTCATCCCGGCGCGGTAGATGTAGACGAGGAACAGGCCAAACATTGGCCATTGCAGCGCGTAGCCTAAGTTTTGTAGTGATCCGGTGCCGGAGGTGTAGCGCGACCACTGCCAACTGGCCAACAAGATGCTCACCGCCACAGCCACAACAAGTAGGATCACGTGCCATGCGCGCACCCGCAAACGCTTGCGTTGGGGAGGTTGCTCAGTCGGGTTGTCCTGATTGTCTTGGTCGCTCACAACCCAAACTCTATCAATCAAACTGTTGAGGCCCCAAGGTCCGGAGATGGGGCAAGGGGGTTTGTGCGCCCGGTGAGACTTGAACTCACACGCCTTACGGCACTGGAACCTAAATCCAGCGCGTCTGCCAATTCCGCCACGGGCGCGCGTCCGCGCTGTAATGCACTGTATCTATCGGCCTTGGCGCGGAGCGGTTCACAGTGTACAGGGCGCCGCCCTGTGAGAAAAACGGGTGTGGGGTGTCGGCTGTTTAGCTCAGGTCGAGGTCACGCAGGAGGCGTCCTACGTGGCCGGTGGCCTTAACGTTGTATTGGGCGGATTCAATCGTGCCGTCCGCGCCGACGAGGAAGGTTGACCGGATGACGCCCTGGACGATTTTGCCGTAGTTCTTCTTTTCGCCGAAGGCACCGTAAGCCGTCATGACTTCCTTGGACTCGTCGGAGAGTAGCTCGATGGTCAGGTCATGGTCAGCGCGGAACTTCGCCAGTTTCTCCGGAGTGTCTGGGCTGATGCCCACTACTGCCACGGAGGCGTCTTCAAACTCTGAGAGGTTTTCGGAGAAGTCGCATGCCTCTCGGGTGCAGCCTGGGGTGTTAGCGCGCGGGTAGAAGTACACGATGACGCGCTTACCTGCGTAGTCAGACAGGGAGACGTTTTCTCCCTTGTCGTTGGGGAGGGTGAAGGCGGGGGCGGCGTCACCGATGTTCAAACGATTCTGTTCAGTCATATTCGCCACTGTACTGGTGCTGTACTTGCCTGAACTGATACTGCGTCACGATTCTTCGGTACAGTACTGTGGGAACGAGATAGAAGAACAAACCTTTAGGGGAGTTGGAAGTGGCACGCGATATTAACGATATTCAGCGCGAGATTGAGCGCACCCGCGTTAACCTGGCCAGCACGATCGATGAGATCGCTGACCGCACCCGTCCGGAGAGCTTGGCTAACAATGCTAAGGCGCAGGTGAGTGGCAAGCTGAAGGACGACAAGGTTCAGAAGGTGCTCGCTGGTGTCGCCGTTGCTGTTGTGTTGCTTGTTGCCTTGAAGTCTTCGAGCAACCGCAAGAAGAAGAAGGACCTCAAGGAGCTGCAGCGTCTGCTCGCTGAGCGCAACTAGAGCTCAAGAGATATATGCGCGCCCCGGGTTTGAGGGGCACGCTGTTGTTTTAGGCAACGGTTGCGCCGGATTCGCGCAACTCATCCAAGGCTGCACGGCCTCGCTCTTCACTCACGGGGGAGCAATATTTGCTGAGCACGCGGACGTCGAAACCTTCGCTCAGCCCATCAAGTGCAGTTGCGCGTACGCAGTGATCTGTCGCGATGCCCACGATGTCGATGTGTGTCACGTCGCGTTCATTGAGCCATTGCGCAAGAAGCACATCATCGCTTGCCGACGCCCCCTCGAACCCGCTATACGCCGCCTCATACCGCCCTTTACGGAAGTACTCTTCGATGAGGGCTGCGGCTGATTCCTTCGCAAGCGGGGCGCGCATGGCAGCGCCTTCTGAATCCGCAACGCAGTGAACGGGCCACGTGTCCACGAAATCGGGGGTGTCAGAAAAGTGCGTGCCCGGATCGATGTGCCAATCCTGGGTGGCCACAATGTGGTCATAATCCTTGGCCTTGGTGGCTAGGAGCTGGGCAATGCTTTCTGCCACTACGTCCCCACGATCGGTGGCGAGAGAACCGCCGGGGCAGAAATCATTCTGAACATCAACAATGACAAGAGCCTTAGTCATACCCAGTAACCCTACTCACACCGCGTGCTTCTCAGCGTCTTGTGGGCTGGAGGGGTCCACCGGGGGCGCTGCGGACGCCACTGTGCCAGAAGATCCAACAGCTCATCAGGATCATCCGCCACAACGAGGCTGTCGCGGTCCTCTTGGCGGACAAAACCATGGCACACCATGTGGTCAACCATCTGAATCAACGGCTGCCAAAACTCAGCCCCTAACAGGCCAATAGGTTTGGTGTGGAGGCCGAGTTGTTGGTTGGTCCATTCGTCGAAAAGCTCATCGAGCGTGCCAGTACCCCCAGGGAGCGCAACGAAAGCATCACACCGCTGACCCATGAGGGCCTTGCGTTGCGCGAGAGTATCCACGAACACGAGCTCGGTGAGACCCGTATGCGCAATTTCATGCGCAGCAAGATGCTCCGGGATGATACCCACCGTCGCGCCACCTGCCTCAATCGCACCCTGGGCGACAGCCCCCATCAAACCCAACCGGCTACCGCCATACACAAGCGTGATGCCACGCCGCGCAAGCGCCACCCCAAAATCCCTGGCCAGAGTGTTCATCCCGGGCACAGTTGCCTCCCGTGCTCCTGCAAAAACAGTCACGGCATGGATGGGGGTAGACGTCCTTTTTGGGGTGGTGCTCATACCGCTTAACCCTAGTCTGGCCGGCAGAAATACGGATACGAAAGACGAGGCCAAGCACCGGGGGTGCTATGACCTCGTCGTCTGTGCGCCATCAGGGACTCGAACCCCGAACCCACTGATTAAGAGTCAGTTGCTCTGCCAGTTGAGCTAATGGCGCTTTGCCTTGAAAGGCAACGAAAGAAAAATATAGCACCACACATCCGATAGGTGAAATCGCCTGGTTGGAGGGGTGTTATGGGGGTTGGAAAACAATCCGATAACGACTTAGTGGATGTGGAGGTTTCGAGTAGGACAATCCTGAGATTGGCATTAAGGTTACGGGCAGAATAGTCGCTCATCCGCCCTGTTGATCATGCAGTCTCTTTGAGGGGAAACATGTAACTAACCAGGCAATATATGCGATTGATAAAGGTGAAGTCCGATAGCAGTATCGGGGCGCGGCAGAAAGTTAATTGGTTGGAACATGTCCTGTAAGCCGGTGTGGTTGGTGTCGAACATCCGTCGTGTTGTTGCCACGAGTGTGGCAGCAGTGCTCGTGGGTACTGCGTTAGTGGGTTGCGCCCTGGACCGTAGTGACGCGGCTACCGAGGTTGAAGAGGGGGCTGTCAAAGACACCCCGGGTACCATCTCCGTGAAAGATGGCGCGACTGAAGTGGAGCCCGGAATCCCGGTGACGGTGAAGACACCAGCGGGCCTGCGCAGCGTCACCATCACGAATGAGTCCGGCAAGGAAGTGGAAGCTTCCTTCAATAGTGACCACACCGAGTGGACGACGGCAGAGCCACTGGGCTACGGCAGGACCTACACGGTGAAAGCCATGACGAAGCAGGGAACAGCGACGATTGCTAGTTTCACCACGGTCACCCCGAATCTGCAGATGGCTGGCTCTGTCAGCCCGGTTGAAGGATCTGAAGTTGGTGTAGCCCAAGCCGTGGTCTTCTACTTCGATGTGTCACCGCAGGACCGTCAGGCAGTGCAAGACGCAATCACGATTGAGACATCCAATAAAACAGTGGGTGGCTTCTACTGGCTTGAGGCGAACAAACTCATCTGGCGCCCCAAGGAGTACTGGAAGCCGGGCACGAAGGTCACTGTGAAAGCCGACCTGTACGGCAAAGACTTTGGCAATGGCATCTATGGCCAGCAGGACGCGGAAACGAGTTTCACCATTGGTGATGCGGTCCTCACTGAGGTGGACAACAGTACAAAAACCCTGACGGTGTACCGCAACGGCGAAAAGATCAAATCTTTCAACATCGCACTGGGACGCGACGGCAGCTATGACACCCCGAATGGCACCTACGTGGTGGGGGATCGCCATGACAGCCTGGTGATGGATTCACGCTCCTACGGTTTGAGCCTGGAATCTGGTGGCTACGTCACACCCGTGAACTACGCCACCCAGCTGTCCTGGTCCGGCATCTACGTTCACTCCGCCCCATGGGCAACGTGGGCGCTGGGACAGACCAACGTGTCCCACGGCTGTATCAACGCCACGCCGACAGACGCTAAGTGGTACATGGATACCGTCAAACGCGGAGACCCAGTGAAGATTGTGAACACTAAGGGCAGCACACTGCCGGGCACGGATGGCTTGGGCTACTGGAATATTGACTGGGAGACGATCAAGGCCGGCAACGCCGACACGTCTTCCTAGTTTTCGGCCCGCTCGGGGCATGAGCAGGGCCCTGCGCCGATCCCAATCGCGGGATGGCGCAGGGCCTTGACATTCGGGGTGGCTGACGGGGCTCGAACCCGCGACACCCAGGATCACAACCTGGTGCTCTACCAGCTGAACTACAGCCACCATCGCTGTTTGCGCAGCGGAAACTTACTCTAGTTCACTTAGTCTGAATTACAAAAACTGCTGGTAGCGCCCCGTGGCTTCCTGGGCGCATGTTGCTGCTTTGTCGGTGTCGGGGCCGGGCGTGTTAGTGAAAACGGAGCGGCGGTAGTAGTCGAGTTCGCGGACGGATTCCACGATGTCGGCGAGCGCACGGTGGGACAAGTTTTTGTCGGGCTGGTTGTAGTACGTGTCGGGGAACCAGCGGCGGGTGAGCTCCTTGATGGTGGACACGTCGATCATGCGGTAGTGCAGGCGTTCGTCCAGGCGCGGCATGTATGCACGGATGAAGGAGCGGTCCGTGGCAATGGAGTTGCCGGCAAGTGGTGGGCGGATTCCAGTGCAATGCTTCTCGACGAGCTCCAGAACCGCCGCTTCCGCCTCCTCCACCGTGATCGTGGAAGCCTTGATGTGTTCGGTGAGGCCCGAGGTTTCGTGCATGTTGGTGACAAAGTCATCCATTTTTGCGAGCTCCTCATCGCTGGCGTGGACAACGAGGTCAATGCCCTCATCGAGGATGTTGAGGTCCGCATCCGTGACCAGGGCTGCAACTTCCACGATCACGTGGCGTTGCGGTTCTAGTCCGGTCATTTCAAGGTCGATCCAAACAATGCGGTTATCTTTAGCAGCGAGTGCTTCATTCATGGGCACAACGCTATCCCATTTTTGCGTAGAACCAGCCCATGACGGGGGCAAGCACGCCACGCGGGGCGAAGGACGAGATGAAGTCCATGGCTTTGGACAGTGGGCCTGGGGTGATCCGGCGGCGGTTCTTCATCATTGCGGTGATGGTTTCGGCGGAGCAGGACTCATAGGTGGTCCAGAGGAAGTCGGGGACGACTTTGTCCACGATGGATTGTTCTGCTTCAGGCACTACGGCATCGCGCACCGGACCCGGAGCGAGGAGGGTGCAGTGCACGCCGGTCTTCTTCAGTTCGTAGTGCAGTGCCTCGGTGAAAGCGTTCACGCCAGCCTTGGTGAATACGTAGGTGGCGTTATTCGGAATGGGCACGTTGCCGGCGGCGGAACCGACGTTGCACAGTGCGCCCTCACCGCGCGGCACCATCTGGTCCAGTACAGCTTTGGTGATGCGGAAGACGGCGGTGGCGTTGAGGTTGAACTGGTTCGTCTCATAGTCCCAGTCTTGTTCCATGAAGGGGCCGAAGGAGGCGATGCCGGCGGAGTTGACGCAGATGGAGACCCGGTAGGCGTCGATAAGCTGAAGGAGCTTGTCCACGTCTTCGGTGACGGAGAGATCATGCGCGGCAACGATGACTTCCACGCCGTGTGCCTGCTCGAGCTCGGCGGCGAGTGCTTCGAGCACGTCCTTTCGCCTTGCGACGACGATCAGGTTATACCCAGCTTTGGCAAAATCACGCGCCATCGCCTCGCCGATGCCTTGGCTGGCGCCGGTGATGAGGGCGTAGGAGTCGTGGGACGGTGAAGGAAAACTCATGCCTGCGAGCCTACTTCACCGAGAAGACATCCCCCGGCTGACAGTCAAGAGCCTGGCAGATCGCGGCGAGGGTGCTAAAGCGGACGGCCTTCGCGCGGTTGTTTTTCAGGACGGAGAGGTTGACGGGTGTGATGCCCACCAGTTCGGCAAGTGCCGCGCCGGTGATGCCGCGCGCAGCCATGAGCTCGTCGAGGTGGCACACCACCCGTGGTTCATTGGTGGGGTTAGACAAGTCCATCAACATCCTCTTCGAGTTTCGCGCCACGGCGCAGGATCCTGGCCAGTGCGCTGAGAACGAAGATGAGGAGCAGGGCCGGGGCGAGCTCAGAAAGTGGGGTGCCGGTTCCCGGGTCGCCCCACCAGTCAACGCCGAGCTGAGCTGCGGCCCAGTTATTGGCCATGCCTTCCAAGCCCAATCGGGCAACGAAGAAGACAGCGATGCTGATCCCTGCCGCGTTGAGACGCCGCGCGTTCTTTTCGGTAAATACCTGCTCTTTTGCCATGTCGGTGAAGCTGTTTGTCACGAGGAACACGGCGCAGAGAAGTGAGAAGAATTTGAGACCAAGGGCAACAGCGAACATGGTCTGCGGGCCGGAAGACAGATCAGCGAAGTGCAGGCCGCCCTCGATGGCGGGGGAGAGGCGACTGGAAATCGTCCCATCCGTTGCCAGCGCGATGATTTCTGGTAGCAACCACACGAGCGCGATGGCGACGGCAACAGCGTCAAACCGAGAGATATCTGTGCGGTCACGGCCCTTTGGTGGGCGGGGTTCGGGGTTCGGGGTTGGGGTGGACGTGTTCATGACGACGATCCTTTCTTATCGATATTCGATGTTGTCGTTAATCGATAATATCGCTAATCGATATGCTGTCAAGGGGGTGGGCATAAAAAATCCGCCCACGGATGGGGCGGATGGTGTGAAACATGGGTGAAAACACTGCCTGACCAGCAGAAAAATTTGCGCCCCCAGCAGGATTCGAACCCGCGACCAGCCGGGTAGAAACCGGATGCTCTAATCCACTGAGCTATGGAGGCTTGGTGTTTATCATCGTAACGCACGCTGGGGGAGGGGTTGGTGGGTGGTAGGGGGAGTCGCTCATAAGCAATTGCAACTTGTACGCTTTAACGCATGTCCTTGAGTGTTTCAGCGCGCGTGGCTTGGCCGATCTACCTGGTGTTGGTGCTTATCAGTGCGTTGGTGGCGGGAACCCTGTCTTTTGTGTTTCTCGGTGATTCGCTGGCAGCGTTGGGCATTCCGGATCCGGGGCCGTTGACCACGGTGGGCTTGCCGATGATGCGCGCGGCGGCATGGGTCTTGGCGGCGTTGGCAACGGGTTCCTTTATGTTTTCTGCTTTCCTCATTCCGCCTGATCAGAAGGATTTGCACGGCGCGAGCCTCACGGTGGACGGGCACATCGCGGGTCGCACGGGTGCGTGGGCGAGTGCTGGCGTGGCGCTCATTGGGTTGTTCATGATTCCGCTGGTGCTTTCGGATGTTTCCGGTACACCGCTTACTGACGTGCTGTTTAGTCCTGAAATGTGGGCAATGGCTCTGGACCGCGTGGCGGATGCGAAGATTTGGCTGCTCGTCGCGCTTTTTGCTGCGGCAGTGGCAGTGTACGGCTTGCTGGCTGGCAGCTGGTCATCGCAGGTAGCGCTATTGCTCGGCAGCCTGGCCACCATCATGCCGTTAGGTATGTCCGGTCACTCCGCGGCGGGCGGTAACCATGATTACGGCACAAACTCTTTCCTCTGGCACCTCGTGTTCATGCTCGTCTGGGTGGGGGGTCTGCTCGCGCTCATTGCGCATGGTCGCAGGCTCGGGCCCCACATGCCGCAAGCTGTCGCGCGGTATTCGCGCATCGCGCTGTTCGCCTACTTTGCGGTGGCCATTTCGGGTGTGATCAATGCGCTCATCAGAGTGCGTATCGACGATCTTTTGGCCACCGCCTACGGTGCCACCGTCCTAGCTAAAGCCGTCGGGTTGGTGGTGTTGGGGCTACTTGGTTTCGCACACCGCGAACTGACTATCCCGCACTTGCAGGAACGGCCTGAGCTTTTCCGTCGTATAGCGCTGGTGGAGGCAGTGGTCATGGCCGCTGTCACCGGCGTGGCTGTATCGATGGGTCGCACCCCGCCACCTACTCCGGTGGTGACGGACTTGACCCAGATGCAGGTGAAGATGGGCTACAACCTCTACGAGGCACCGACGTTTACCAACGTGTGGACGATCTGGCGCCCAGAGGTGCTGTTCTCCGTCATCGCAATTCTGCTGGCCGTGTATTACCTGCACTTGTTGCGCCGTGTGAGCGGGTGGGAAAGATCCCGCACGGCGTGGTGGCTCGCGGGCTGCGCGACGATCGCAGTGACCATGTCTTCCGGCCTGGGCATGTACATGCCGGCTGCGTTTTCTGTCCACATGGTCGTGCACATGATTTTGTCCATGGGCGCGCCCGTCTTCTTGGCGCTGGGTGCACCGTTGACCCTGATCAAACGTGCCTACCCGGAGGATGAATTCGGGCCACACGCATGGGTCAAGGCTTTTGAGGAATCTCAGCTTGTCCGCGTGCTCACCTTCCCGCCGGTGTCCACGGTGCAGTTCCTTGTTGTCTTCTACGTGCTGTACGTCTACCCGGCCTTCTATCAGGTGGCGGTGTCTGAACATGCCGGACATGTGCTCATGAACGCCGCATTTCTGGTGTCCGGTTATTTCTACTTCTGGGAACTCATCGGCCCAGACCGCATTCCAAACAGGAAGCCAACGCCAGTTCGTTTTGCTTGGTTTGTCTTCTCTATGCCCGTCCACCTTTTCATGGGCGTGTACCTCATGCAGTTGAATTTGGTTTTGGGGGAAACTTTTTACGAAAATCTTGCTCTTCCATGGAACCCTGACTTTTTGCGCGACCAAAAAGTCGGCGCCGGCATCGGCTGGGCCGCCGGAAGTTTCCCCATGGCGGTGGTGTTCCTCTACCTCGCCGTCGGCTGGTTGCGTGAGGATCGTGCTGAGGCGAAGGCCCGTGACCTGCGCGAAGAGGAAAACGATGATGAGGAGTGGCGCGCTTACAACGAGCTGCTAGCGCAGTACTCGCAGGGGCACGGGGGTCGGCCACGCCAGTAGTTGGTGTGGCATTTCGGGCGCTTTGCTCTCGTGTAAATCGGGCGCCTAGTAGGGGTCAGCCTGTGGAATCTTTTTTGGGTTATCCACAGGTTTTTTGGGCTGAATTCGCGCGATTTGCGTTGTTGAGGAAGCGTTGGTGGTGCCCCTCTTCCCGGATGCGGGAGCGGGGCGAAAAGTACACGCAACACCACAACAACATTTCTGAAAGGACACTGTAATGACGTATCTACCCATCACACTGTCGGGCAACCTCATTGAAGATCCGGTGAGCATGGTTTTTAACACCGGTTCCTTCCTCACCCGTCTGCGCCTCGCCTCCAGCCGTCGTGTGCGCACGGACAGCGTGGATACCAGTGGCAACAACATGTGGGCGGACACCGACATCCTCTACATCGATGTTGAGTGCTGGGGGCAGCTAGCCGTGAACACAAACGCTTCTTTGCGGAAGGGCATGCCTATCATCGTCTCGGGCCGTCTCGTTTCCGAAAAGTGGACGGACAAAGAGAACGTGACCCGCTACAAGCACATCATCAAAGCCAACCAAATCGCTCTGGAGTTGAGCCGCCACCAAGTAGCTTCCCGTAGCACCGCGTCTCAGGAGCACACACCGGATGGCATCGACAAGGTGAAACTCCTCACCGCAGAGGAGTTCGGTAGAAAGCACGGCGTGACCGTGACACAGAATTCCAAGGAGGCAGAGGGTGTCCAGGAGGACTCCGGGGAAAGCCAGCCAGAACAGGCTGGGCAGTCTGTTCAGCCGTCCGGTAACCAGGCACGTGACGGCGTGATCAGCGGGCGACAGGGCTTGAATCAGGAAAGGCCGCGGCCGGCGATGGCCGGGTGATGGCGCACCGCCGCCGGGTGACAAGCGGGGTGGTACCGAGGTGAGACGGGGCCGCCCAGCTTGTCACCGGGGTGATGTACCCTTTGAGGTGGTTTTTAAACTTCCACCACAACGCATGAAATGCGAGAGAAGGGGACGCTAGTGGCTGAGTTCATCTACACGATGAAAAACGTTCGCAGGGCCGTCGGTGAAAAAGTCATTCTGGACAATGCCACCATGGCCTTTTACCCCGGCGCCAAGATTGGTGTCGTTGGCCCGAACGGTGCAGGTAAGTCCTCCTTGCTGAAGATCATGGCTGGCATTGATCAGCCGAATAACGGTGAGGCTTTCCTGGATCCCGGTGCCACTGTGGGCATCCTGCTGCAGGAGCCGCCGTTGAATGAGGAAAAGACGGTTCGGGAGAACGTCGAAGAGGGCTTGGGAGAGATCTTTGAAAAGAAGCAGCGCTTCGAGGAGATCGCTGCTGAGATGGCAACCAACTACTCCGATGAGCTCATGGAGGAAATGGGCAAACTGCAGGAGGAGCTGGATGCTGCGGACGCATGGGAGGTGGACTCCAAGATTGAGCAGGCGATGGAGGCACTGCGCTGCCCGCCGTCTGATGCGCCGGTGACCAACCTTTCCGGTGGTGAGCGCCGCCGCGTTGCCCTGGCCAAGCTGCTTTTGTCTGAGCCGGATTTGTTGCTACTTGACGAGCCGACGAACCACCTCGATGCCGAGAGCGTTTTGTGGCTGGAGAAGCACCTGCAGTCTTACCCGGGTGCGGTGCTGGCGATTACGCACGACCGCTACTTCCTGGACAACGTCGCTGAGTGGATCTGTGAGGTTGATCGCGGCAAGCTCTACCCGTATGAAGGTAACTACTCCACCTACCTGGAGAAGAAAGCTGAGCGCCTTGAGGTTGCTGGTAAGAAGGACCAGAAGCTGCAGAAGCGTCTGAAGAGCGAGCTCGAGTGGGTGCGTTCTTCGCCGAAGGCACGTCAGGCGAAAAACAAGGCTCGTCTGGAGCGTTACGAGGAGATGGCAGCCGAGGCGGAGCAGTACAAGAAGCTCGACTTTGAAGAGATTCAGATTCCTACCCCGCCGCGCCTGGGCAACAAGGTCGTCGAGGTGAAGAACCTGAACAAGGGTTTCGATGGTCGCACGCTGATCAAGGACCTCACCTTCACCCTGCCGCGCAACGGCATCGTGGGTGTGATTGGCCCGAACGGTGTGGGTAAGTCCACCCTCTTCAAAACCATTGTTGGTTTTGAAGAGCCGGACTCGGGCACGGTGGAGATCGGCGATACCGTGAAGATCTCCTACGTTGACCAGAACCGCGAGAACATCGACCCGGAGCAGACCGTGTGGGAGGTTGTCTCCGACGGGCTGGATTACATCCACGTTGGCCAGAACGAAATGCCGTCGCGCGCATACCTGTCTGCCTTCGGTTTCAAGGGTCCAGACCAGCAGAAGCCGTCGAAGGTTCTCTCCGGTGGTGAGCGCAACCGTCTGAACTTGGCGCTGACACTCAAGCAGGGTGGCAACCTGATCCTTCTCGATGAGCCGACGAACGACCTCGATGTGGAAACCCTGGGTTCCCTTGAAAACGCGCTGCAGAAGTTCCCTGGCTGTGCTGTGGTGATTTCGCACGACCGCTGGTTCCTGGACCGCACCTGTACCCACATCCTCGCGTGGGAGGGCAACGTCGAAGAGGGCAAGTGGTTCTGGTTCGAGGGTAACTTCGGTGACTATGAGGCCAACAAGGTTGAACGCCTCGGTGAGGAAGCAGCCAAGCCGTCTCGCGTCACCCACCGTAAGCTCACCCGCTAAAGATCTGTGAAGAAAGGACATTCACTATGAGCAACCTTCTTTCAGATACCCAGGTCATTCCGCTGCGTTGGAACGACTATGACCGGTACGGGCACCTGAACAACTGCAAGTTCGTGGACATCTCGCAGGAAGCGCGTATTGCTTTCATGCAGCAGAATTTCGCGGACCAAGAGCAGGAGTTCGGTGTGTTTGTCCGCCACGTTGAGGTGGACTACCTCCGCCCAGTGATGCCAGACACCAAGCAGGTCACAGTGGATACCACTGTGACGGAGATTGGGAACACTTCTTTCAAAACCACGCAGGATTTGAAGGACCGCCACGGAAATGTGTGCGGTGTGGTCAAGACAGTGCTGGTGGCTGTGGATCTTTCCACTGCAGCGCCGCGTGAGATCACGCAGCAGGAGCGTGGGATTCTCACCTCGGGTACGGGCGAGTAATCATCGAAAAGCTCGCAATCAGCGCGGGAGCATCAGGGCTGAAGGCCCTCACCTCCCGCGCATTGTCGTTGGATGAGGACGCCTCAGTGCGTATCGACGATCGCGGGGACGGCTCCCTCGACATCTTTGTCACCACCCCCTTCGACTGTTTAGCTGCGCGCCGGGTGAGAGGAACGGTGTCCCGAGACAAAGCGGTCGTGGCCCTGAAAGATCTTGATACTGCTCTTGCAGCCGAGCGCACCGAGATCGGTCCTGCCCGTGACTCGCGCTGGCCCGGCGCCCTCCCCCCAGCCGAAGGATTTGTGGAGCGCGACGTTGTCCCCGTCGCTGTTGTGCGTGATCTGGCTGATCAGGGGCGCCGTTTGGCCCGTCAGTTTTCCGGACCACTGGGCCCGCCGCGGTCCTTGCTGAACCAGACGGTGCTGACCGTGGACGCCGACCAAGAAACCGGGGAGAGCACCGTGAACGTGCCTATGCGCATGATTTTCACGTGCACGTCCTTGGGCTTTATCCCCGGTCCTGGTGCCCCTGCGGAACTGCCGCGTCACCTGCGGATTGCCACGGCTGGCAGGTGGGTGCGCATGGACGCACCTTTCGGCAGCGTGTATCACTCCACGGCACTTAACCTGCTGTTCTAGAAGCCGTTTAGCCTTTAACTTTCCCTCTTCTTACCCAATTATTCTTACGCAGCTTTTCGGCGCTAGCCGAAAAGCTGCGTCAGGTGCGGGGACCCGAATGTGCGGGTGGGGTCCATGGTTTCGCGGAGGGTGCAGAATTCGTCGAAACGTGGGTAGGCCTGTGCGAAGAATTCCCGGCCGCGGGTGTGCATTTTGCCCCAATGGGGTCGGCCGCCGGCAGCGATGAAGATGGGCTCGATGTGGGGGAAGTAGTCGTGCGGGTTCATCGCGCGGGGGACGTGGAAGGCGATGTACATCGATTCACGCCCGTTAGCGGTGGACAGCGCCACATCATCTGCGGCAGTGGAGCGCAGCTCCAACGGGAAGGGGATGAGCCATCCGCGCCGGTCGATTTCTCGGCGGATTTCGCGGACCGTTTCCGGGCCATCGGCGAGAGGCACGGCGAATTCGGTTTCGTGGAAGCGCACGCGGCGCGGGGTGGCAAAGACCTCATGAGCACGGGAGCGGTAGGTGTTGGCCGCCATGGCATCGGTGGCAATGCCGTTGAGGAATGCTGTGGTCTTCGGTGCGATGCGCGCAACCGTGAGTGCGGCGGCGAAAGCACCGTTGCCCACCAGGTCATCCTCAATGAATTGGGTGATGCGGCCGCGCTTCTTCGGCTCACCACCCGGTGCTGGCTCACCCGGAGCCAGGCGGGTGTTGTTCTTGATCATCGCCTTGTCCGTGTGCGGGAACCAGAAGGCCTCGAAGTGATCGACGGCACGAGTGCGTTCATCCCAGCTATCCAAGACATCATCCAAGTTGTCGCTGGTCTCGCGCGCCAGAAGGTCAAAGGCGTCAACGCACTGCATTTCCACCTCGACGATGATGCCCAGAGCACCCACGGAGACAGCGATGAGGCGCAGCAGGTCCGGATCGTCGTCGATGGAGTAGGTGCGGAGGGTCCCGGTGGCGTCGATAAGCGAAAGGCCCGTGACTGTGCCCGCGAACCCGGTCCACTCGATGCCGGTGCCGTGGGTGGATGTGGAGATCGCGCCGGCGACGGACTGGTTATCAATATCGCCCTGGTTGGCCAGCGCGAGGCCGAAAGGCTGCAGGTACTCCGGGACGCGGTACAGGCGCGTGCCGGCGAGGAAACGGACGCGCTTTCTCTCGCGGTCCACGTTGATAATGCCTGCGAGTTTGTCCAGGCTGATCATCGCCTGCGCGCCGGCAGCCACCGGGGTAAAGGAGTGCCCGCCGCCGACCGCGCGCACGCGCTGGCCAGCGGGCAGAGTGCGGATAATGTGCTGCACCTCGGCGATGGTGGCGGGGTAGTAAAAGGCGTCTGGGTTGGTGTTGACGGAGCCAGACCAGTTGCTAAAACGCTGGTTGGTGCGCTTTTCCGGTGTATGTGTCATCGCAGTGTCCACCCTTGTCCGCGGTAGGTGTCCCATGTTTCGGTTGTGCCGTCCGGAAAGACGGCGATGATGTCATCGACGTGCTCGGTCATTTCGCCTGCTTTCGCGTGGCGGAACCACACGGTGTCGCCCACACCCAGACTGCTGGCGGCAGGCCCGTGGAGTGGAGTTTGCACCTCACCCGCGCCTTCAGTGGCGGAGTACCGCAACCCGGCTGGATGCACCGGGACGGGCACGCGATCTGTCGCCGGCGGGCCGGAAGCGATCCATCCGCCCGAATTCACCGTTACCCAGCCAGGCGCCGGGATGCGTGAGACCTGGCAGATGAAAAACGCGGCTGGTTTGTGGTTGATGTCGGCGAAGTGGTCAAAGATGACGGGTGTGTAAAACCCGGAGCCGGCCGCGAGCTCCGTCAGCGTCCCCTCGGCCGCGCTGACATCTAGCGACCCAGTACCGCCACCGTTAACGAACTCCAAGTCTGCGTGCTGGCGGGCCGCAGCAATGCACTCCGCCCGGCGTGGACCGAGCTGGTCCATGGAGGTGGTGCGCAGCCATCGCTTCACCGCGCCGGGAATGCCTGGTTCCGCATCCGCGACGGAGGCCACCTGACCTTCGTAGGCCATGAGCCCCACCAGGGTGAGTTCCTTCCGCGCTGTGATCTGGCGTGCCAGCTCATCGGTTTGTTCCGGTGTGCGGATGGGGGAGCGGCGTGGCCCGATGACTAGGCCGGGCAGGTGCAAAGTGCAGTCCAGGTCAATGGCTACCCGCACGGGGCCCGGGTTGCCGGCGTCCTGCACCGCAAAGCTGATCAGGTCCAGGTGCTCCACGCAGTCCACCATCACGGTGATGGTGCTGCGCAACTGCTCATCGCCAGCCAGCTCCCTCAGCGCCGCCTTGTTCACGGAAGGGTAGGCGACCACGATGTCATCGAAACCCTCGCGGGCAAGATGAATTGCCTCTGGCACGCTGTAGGACAAAATGCCGTGGAAGCCGGGGTGGGACAGTGCCCGGCGTAGGGCAGCCACGCTGCGGAGGGATTTTGATGCCACCCGGATGGGCAACCCTTTGGCGCGCTGCTGCATCTGGGCTGCGTTGAAATCAAAGGCGGCAACGTCCACGGCGGCGCAGGGGGCGGGGGCCACGCCGGCGTCGATAAGCCCGGGCACGACGGCGAGCAAAGTCTGAGACGGGGAAGTCGACGTTGATGGCATGGGGAACATGCTAGTTCCCCAAAACTATCGTGTTGCCGTTTTTGCCGAGGACTTACAGCAGGTTCCGCTGGGTGGGCATGCCCGGGTGTTCGCCCGGCTGGTTGATAGTCATGTAGGCCACGCGCTCCATGTGGTTGACCAGCGCGCCGCGCTGCTCCTCGTTGAGCTCTTCCGCCGTGAACTGGTCCAGCGAGCGATTCATTAGTTCAAGCCAGCGCTCCGCCTCCGCCATTCCGATGGGGTACGGGAGGTGGCGGCGACGCAGCATCGGCGCCCCGCGCTGCTCATTGTAGGTGGTTGGACCGCCCCAGTACTGCGCAAGAAACCAGCGCAGGCGATCCTCGGCTCCGTCCCAATCATCCTCCGGGTACATCGGCCCGATGAGATCATCTTTCCTGACCTGCTGGTAGAAGCCGGAAACTAGGCGCCTGAAGAAGGCGTCTCCACCAAGTGCCTCATACATTGTGTCCACACCGTTCACCTTAGCCGTGAATCTAAATCGACCGCGCCGTCGGCCAAAGTGGACAGCTTGGTCTATTGTGCTTATCGACGTCCCCCCGAAGCCCACCAGGAAAGGACCCCATGGCCGAGCACACTCGTTCAGGTTTCAGCACCGACTCCATCCACGCCGGATACGAGCCGGATTCCCTTTACGGGTCGATCAACACCCCGATCTACGCATCGACGACCTTCGCGCAGGATGACCTGGCAGTGACCCGCAATGGCTACGAGTACACCCGCGTGGGCAACCCGACCATCACGGCGCTGGAGAAGACCGTGGCCGCGCTGGAGAAGGCCGACTACTGCGTCGCCTTCGCCTCCGGCATGGCCGCAGTGGACTCGGTGCTGCGCATCCTGCTCAAGCCGGGCGACCACATCGTCATTGGTAACGACGCCTACGGCGGCACCTACCGCCTCATCCAGCAGATCTTCAGCCAGTGGGGGATTGAGAACACCCCCGTGGACATCACCAACACCGACGAGATTGCCGGCGCCATCCAGGACAACACCAAGGTCATCTGGGTAGAAACCCCGACCAACCCGCTGCTGTCCATCGCCGATATTCAGGCCATCGCTGCCATTAAGGGTGATGCCACCCTTGTGGTGGACAACACCTTTGCCTCCCCCTACCTGCAGAAGCCACTGCTGCTCGGCGCGGATGTGGTACTGCACTCAACCACCAAGTACATCGGTGGCCACTCCGACGTCATCGGCGGTGTGGTGTGTGCGAACCGCCCCGCCGATTCCACTTCCCAGGGCGTCACCGGCGTGACCGCCGCCAGCTTCGATGCCCTCAACGACTTCGAGGACCAGCTCCGCTTCTTCTTTGGCTGGGTCGGTGCTATCCCATCCCCCTTTGATACCTACCTCACTGGCCGCGGCCTGAAGACGCTGAGCGTGCGCATGGACAAGCACTGCGACAATGCCGAGGCCGTGGCCAAGCACCTGAAGGCCTCCGACAAGGTCGCCCGCGTCTACTACCCGGGCCTGGAGGATCACCCAGGCCATGAGATCGCCGCCCGCCAGATGACCCGCTTCGGCGGCATGGTTTCCGTAGCCTTTAACACCGCGGAGCAGGCTAAAACCTTCTGTCGCTCTACCAAGGTGTTCTGCCTAGCGGAGTCCCTCGGCGGCGTGGAGAGCCTGCTCGAGCACCCCGCCACCATGACGCACGTTTCCGTTGCTGGCTCGGCCCTCGAGGTGCCGCCGACGCTCGTGCGCATTTCCGTCGGCATCGAGGATGTTGAGGACCTGATCGCCGATCTCGACCAGGCCCTGGCCAAGCTCTAGGACTGTGCGTCCACCGCGCGGTTCCGCAGTGCGCGGGCCACACGGTCCTGGCCTTCAGAGATGATGCGACGCAGACCAGCAGGAATCTCACCAGCCAGGAATTCATCCGCCTTCGCGATCGCCTCCTCCGAGACATCCCACAGCGGGTACATGCCCTCGAGGGTGCGCTGCGCCATCTCATTGGACAGCCGCTCCCACAGCTGTGGCGCCACGCGGAAGTACTCGTCGGTCAAGCCCTCCAGACCCTCGCGGGTGAAGGTCAGGCCATCCATCAGGTAGCGGGATTCGAGGTTGGTGAGGTCCTCGCTCACCAGCTTGTCCCATGCCCAACGCTTATCGACGCTCGCCTGCGCCCTCAGCCTCGACACCGCCCCCTCCGAGGTAGAGTCCTTTTCCTCCTCGGCAGCTGATACCGGCAACTCTCCCGCCGCAATAAGGTTCGTCAGCGCGAGCCAGCGCGTTTCCTGGTTATCTGAGGTCTCCAGCAGTGTGGTGAAGTAATCCACCGTCTCCTTGTCCGGGGTAAGACGGGCCAGGGCACGGTCGAAGACAACAGCGGGCTCAGCGCCCCGGAAAGCAGTGTTGAGCAGCGCCATGCCCTCGGCGTGCCAGCCGTCAGCAACGTACTGCTTCACTGCCTGGGTGGCCTGCGCGAGCAGACGCTCCTGCACACTCGGGTGAGTCTCCTGGCGGGCAAAGCGTGCCACCAGCTGAACAAACTGACGCGCGGGCAGGAAACCGTCACGAACGGACTCCCACAACGACGACCACACGAGAGTGCGCGCGAGAGAATCCTCAATGTCGCCGAGATGTTCCAAAGCAAAACGCTGGTGCTCCTCGGTCAGGCCCATGAGGCAGTAGGTGAGGTCATCGTCGTTGACCAGCGCGAGGTCGTGCTCCACACCCGCCAGCTCAGGGACCTCGGTGCGCTCACCGGAGACATCCAGTTCGACTTGTTTGGTGCGGGTGACGGAGCCACGGTCAAGCGAATACAGGCCGACACGGACCCGGTGCGTGCGCAACACATCGGACTCTTGCACAACGGCGAAGCTGTCCGCGGAGATCTCCGGGCGCAGACGGGACACGCCGGTGGTGCGCAGCCACTGCTGCGCCCAGTCGGACAGATCGCGCCCCGACGCCTCCTCGAGTGCCCCGAGCAAATCCGCGAACTCCGCATTGGAGTAGGCGTGATTGTCGAAGTGAGTGCGAACCCCAGCGAAGAACTCGTCGTAGCCGACATAAGCCTGAAGCTGCTTGAGCACGCTGGCGCCCTTGGCGTAGGTGATGCCGTCGAAGTTCTGCTCCGCAGTCTCAATATCAGGCGCATCCGCCGCGATCGGGTGCGTAGACGGCAACTGGTCCTGGTTATAAGCCCATGCTTTTTCCACCGCGGCAAACGTGGTCCACGCCTCCGGGTACTCGCCGATGCCCACCTGGGCTGTCGCGGCGGACCACGTGGCAAACGACTCGTTGAGCCAAAGATCATCCCACCACTTCATGGTGACCAGGTCGCCGAACCACATGTGGGCCATCTCGTGGAGGATCGTGTCGTTGCGGCGCTCAAGACGGTAAGGAGTCGGCTCGGACGTGAAAACGTACTCGTCCCGGTAGGTCACCGCACCGACGTGCTCCATCGCGCCCATGTTGTACTCAGGGCAGAAAATCTGGTCGTACTTGTCGCCGAACGGATAGGTGCGACCGAATTTCTCATGGTAGAAATCGAATCCGTCCTTCGTCTGCTTGAACAGGCGCTCCGAATCCATATGCGGAATGAGGCTCGCGCGGGCGTACAGGCCAAGCTCGATCGTCCGCTCCTTGCCGTTATCTGTACAGGTGTACGTGTCAGAAACACGCTCGAACTCACCAGCGCACACGCAAATGAGATAGGTCGACAGCGGGTAGTCGAGCTTCGTCCGGGTCGTGGCCGTGCCGTCGCCGTTGTCGGTGCGCACCACCGCCTCGTTGAGCACCACCACGTAGCGCTTCGGCGCGGTCACCGCAATCTCATAGGTCGCCTTGAGGTCGGGCTGGTCAAAGCACGCGAAAGTACGCATGGCCATCGCCGGCTCGAACTGGGTGTACAGGTAGTCCTTGCCGTCAGCCGGGTCCGTGAACTTGTGCAGGCCCTCGCCCGTGCGGGAGTACGTGTGGGTTGCCTCGACGATCAGTTCGTGGGGGCCGGGCGAAAGCGTGAGATTTCGCTCGTCGATAAGCGTGCCGTCGAGCGTTGCCTCGAAGCTATCCGCAATGAGGTCAAAGAACGTCTCACCCGCTTTCGATTCAAACGTCACCTTCGTGCGGGACGTGAATGTGTCCGCGCCCGTAATGTCGAGGTCAACGGTGTAGTGCACGTTGCTGATGAGCTCCGCGCGGTGCTGTGCGTCAGATCGAAACAGATTTGCCTTCATGCGTTCCAACGTACCCTTGGGGCCATGACTCAAAAAGTAACCTTCTGGTTCGACGTATCCTGCCCGTTCTGCTGGCTCACCTCCCGCTGGGTCAAGGAAGTAGAAAAAGTCCGCGACATCAGCGTCGACTGGGTGCCCATGTCGCTCTCCGTGCTTAACGACGGCCGCGACCTCCCCACCGACTACGCCTCCAAGATGGAAGCCAACTGGGGTCCCGCCCGCGTCTTCGCCAAAGTGAAAGCCGAAGCACCTGAGAAGATCGACGAGCTCTACACCGCCATGGGCACCCTCATCCACCCCGGCGGCGAAAGCGGCAAGCAGGGCTACGGCGCCTACGATGCCGTGATCGCCCAGGCCCTTGAACAGGTCGGCCTGGACGCCTCCTTTGCTTCTGTAGCCAACTCGGACTCCTTCGATGCTCAGCTCCGCACCTACCACCAGTCCGCCATGGACGAAGTCGGCGACGAGGTAGGCACCCCCGTCATCAAACTCGGCGACAATGCCTTCTTCGGTCCCGTGATCACCCGCGTGCCTACCGGTGAAGAAGCCGGCGAGCTCTTCGACCACGCCATCGGCCTCGCCTCTTACCCCTACTTCTTCGAGCTCAAGCGCTCCCGCACTGAGGACCCGCAGGTCTAACCAGATTGAGCCTAGCCTGCTCTTGCCTGCTCTTGCCGTTGGATTTCCCGTAGGCTAGGCACCATGCGTATTTACCTTGGAGCAGACCACGCCGGATTTGAGCGGAAAAACCAGATCGCAGAGCACCTCAAGGCCAAGGGCTTTGAGGTCATCGACTGCGGTGCACACGAGTACGACGCCGCCGACGACTACCCAGCTTTCTGCATCGCCGCAGCTGAGAAGACCGTCGCCGACCCGGAGTCCCTCGGCCTCGTCCTCGGCGGTTCCGGCAACGGTGAGCAGATCGCCGCGAACAAGGTGAAGGGCGCACGCTGCGCTCTCGCCTGGTCGGTTGAGACCGCGCAGCTCGCCCGCGAGCACAACAACGCCCAGCTCATCGGCATTGGTGGGCGCATGCACTCGCTGGAGGAGACCCTCGCCATCGTCGACGCTTTCGTCGGCATTGGCCCTGACCACCAGGTGGAGGAGCGCCACCAGCGCCGCATCGACATCCTCACCCGCTACGAGGAGACCGGCGAGACCGAAGAAATCCCGGCACCGAAGACGCTCTAGATTCCTTCTGGCCTTCGCCTGTTTGTGCAGCCCGCTC
>NZ_JRNG01000050.1:0-20624 GCF_000759055.1 Corynebacterium tuscaniense DNF00037
CTTTCGGCATGCCCAAAAACAGGCTGGTTGGACGATGGCGATCGCCGCGGGGCAAAACCCCAGGTCACCGTTCGCAGTTCAGGGCGATAGTCAAACCGCGTCGTCAAACCAGATAATCCAACCCGGATCGTCAAGCCGGCCCATCACCACACAAGGCCCCGGCAACAACAACCCCCTCACCGGGCAATTCAGCACGATGGGACAGACCAGCTCCCCCGCATCACGGCGTTCAGAGACATTTTCTCCCCCTTAACCCTGCCCTGTGAGGGAGTAAACTGTGAGGTGAGTCCCGCACCGTGAGGTTCTGCGGTGTCTGGCGCGATCGTGCCCCTATCCACCGTCAGCAAAAGAAGGATGCACATTCCTATGAGCTCCGAAATCTTCCTTGAAGTCGAGTCCAAGTTTGCCGTCGATGACACCACGGCTGTGCCTGATCTTATGCAGTTGACTGCGGCTGAGTCCCTCGCCGATCCGGTTGAGCGGAATCTGTCGGCAATCTACTACGACACTCCTGATTTGCGTTTGACCCTCGCGAAGATCACGCTGCGCCGACGCACCGGCGGCAATGATGATGGCTGGCATATCAAGCTCCCTGGCGATATCGGCCGGACTGAACTTCACGCACCACCGGGTGATGCGACTACCCCGCCGGAAGAGCTTCTCGAGGCAGTTCGCGCGATCGTGCGGAATGAGGCGCTCGCGCCCATCGCGCGGGTAGATAACACCCGTACGGAGACTCTCATTCTTGGTGCGGACGGAGAGGTGATCGCCGAGTTTTGTGATGACCGTGTCACCGCCCAGTCCCTCCTGCCCGGTGGTCAAGAGAAGTCCTGGCGCGAGTGGGAGGTGGAACTGAGTCCCGCCGTGAATGAACGGTTGGATGGCACAGCCCTTCTCCACGAAGCCACGTCTTTACTGTTGAACCAGGGGGCACGCGTCGCCGAGTCCCCGTCCAAGCTCACCACCGCCTTGGGCGATTCGGTGAACCAAGCGCCTCTGCCACCGCACATGGATACCACCGCACTGGAGCAGTTCGCGTCGGATTCACCTGTCCGCGTTGTCATGGACGCTCTGCGCACCCAGCGCAACAAGCTGGTGGTCAACGACCCGAAGGTGCGCGCTGATGAGCCTGATTCTGTCCACCAGATGCGCGTGGCCACCCGTGAATTGCGCAGCCTCCTTGCCACCTTCGAAGGGATCCTCAACGCCGATCAGGTTCGTCCGCTCGAAGCTGAACTCAAACTCCTTGCTGACCTGTTGGGTGTTGCACGCGATGCTGAGGTTGTGGAGGATCGCCTGGTTACTCAGCTTGATGCCGATACCTCCGGCATGATCGACGACATCGCTGCCACACGCATCCGCGATACCATGCGCCGCAAGTATGAGCGTGCCCATAAGCGCATTGTGAAAGCCCTTAGCTCCCCGCGCTACCTGCAGCTTCTCGACGACTTGGATGCCACCCTTGCTTCCCCACCTCTCACGGCGGGCATTGCCGCTGGTGCTGAAGGCACAGAGGAAGCTGCTGTGGCACCCGCCGACGTCCTCTTTGAGCATCTCTCCGAGGCCTACTCGAAGGTGCTTACCCGCTTTGAGCAGGCTGAGCAGTTTCAAGCCGGCGCAGGTAAGGAACCGCTGACGTGGCAGGATCACGCGGACGTCCTTCACGATGTGCGCAAGGCCGTGAAGAAGTTGCGTTACTGCGCTGTCGCCGCGGAAGCCTCTGAGCTGGACACGAAGAAGCTCATCAAGGCCTGCGCGAAGGCCCAGGATGTTCTTGGCGAGTACCAGGATTCAGTGACTACCCGCCAGCGGTTAGAAAAGTTCACCGCCCAGACACGCCGCCACGGCGAGGACACCTTCACGTACGGCATGCTCTACCAGCACGAAATTGAGCGTGGTGACAAAGCGCTGAGGAAGTATCCGAAGGCCCTAGCCAAGGTGCAAAAGGCCTTCAAGAAGTCAGGGCAGAGGGACGATTAACCGCTCATCCCTCTGCTTCGTGGGAAAATAGCTGGTTATTTTTCCCACGATGCTGGTTGACCCCAGTCGTCGTCTTCTTCGTCTTGGGCTTCGGCCTGTTTGTTGCGCTCCGCTGCTTTTTCAAGGGCGTGCTCGGCTTCTTCTCGGGTGTTATAGGGGCCCATGCGGTTATCCCAGGAGGTCTCTTTGCCTTGGGTGACTTCGTGGGTGGTGGGATCAAAATAGAATTTCTCGTCTGCCATTGTTGGCTCCTTTCCTGGAGCGGGCCTGCCCCGCGTACTACACCACCAAGGCTACATGGCGCGTTGGTACTGTTGTGGCTGTAATTAAATGCCGAGCAGAAGGACTTTATCCATGCCTGTGTGGACCGCACCGCAGACCCCCGCCACCACCCGCGTGGAGCAGCTGCACCAAAGCGTGACGGGAAACTCCCCTCGCCATGTAGCTAGTGCGCCAGGCACGTTTATGGTTATCGGCGAGAATGCTGACCACTTCGGTGGGGTTACTGTGGTGGGCTTGGCGGGGGTGCGGGCTGCGGTTGCGGTGAGTCCTCGCGTAGACAACATGATCGCAGTGCATACAGATTTTGCGGGCCAGGAAATCGCTGATCAAGTTGAGGGCGCGCAGCTGGCCCAGCTGAGCGATTCTGGTTTTAGTTCTTTTGCCGCTGCGGACGCACCATCAACGCAAGATGAGCCTCCGCGCGGCTTGGCGGTTCGTTTGGGTGGTCTGGTGAACACCTTGATTGGTCGGCAAATGCTCTCCCGGGACACGAGCGGTGTGGATATCACGGTAGTGTCCGACATCCCGCTGGGCTCCGGCTTGGGTGCACTTCACGCCACGGACGCGGCATTGTGCTTGGCGTTGCTTGCGGATGATTCAGATATTGATACTGCTCCCCTGCGCACCCGCCTCGCCGAGATCGCCTCGCAGTCAGCGAAGACTTTCTCCGATGTGCCGGTGGTGCGCTCCCGTCATTCGGCTGCGATGCGGGGGGCTGGGGGAACGGTCTCCGTTGTCGATTACGCGGATGGTTCCTTGACTCAGGCTCCGCACCCGATCCGGGAAGACGTGCGCATCTTCGCGGTGGCCGCCGGTTTCGACGAGGTCTTCGCAGATAAGGCTGATTCTGTGACGAAGGGCCGTCAGTTCATCGATGATGCCTGCACAAATTTCGGTGTCAGTTCCTTGCGCCAGTTGCCAGAGGCCTCAGAACGCGTGGTGGAGTGGGTGGATGCTCGCCGCCAGGTAAACGGGGCCGATTCTGCACCCACGCTGGAGGCAGCTCGTGCTTGGGTGGTGTTCTGCGAGACGGAGACGAACCAGGCCACCCTCGCTGCGAAGGCGTTGCGTTCCATGCATGGGGATGAATTCTTCGCAATCATCAACACTCCGGCACAGACCCCTGGGCTGCCCGTGCCAGAGCAGCTGGTGGAGCTACTCACCCTGCGTGGGGCGCGTGCTGCCCGCCCGGCGGCAGCGGGGATGTCGCAGGCGGTCATCGCGTACGTGCCAGCCAAAGACGCGGACAACCTGATGGCGGATCTTGCCGCTGCTGGCCTGGCCGTCATGGAGGTCACCCAAGGCGCACCGGCGAGCACCCAAAACTAGTCCGCCGGCCACGCAAAGAGCACATCGCGTTCCTGCGGGTCCGCGTGGATCAAGGAGAGCATCGTCTCTGTCGCTTCGGTAGGTTGGCCAGCGCATTCGGCCATCACTGGCGGGTCCAGGATGAACACGCGGGCAGTGCCAGCGGATTCATTCGTCTGCATGACCACAGCTTGGAAATTGTGGCCGACCCACGGTTGAAGCACGGTAGCCTCCGTGAGGTTAAGGCAGGCACGATCCACGCTGTTAGCCAGCTGGTTTGTGCGCATCATGGTTTTCAGCACCGTCGGCGCATCCTCGCGCACCCACTGCGGTACCTCAGTGCCGGCGCTTAACGCCAGGCATACCTCCGTGGCATAGCGATCCACCAGGCGACGCAACGGCGCGGTCACGTGCGAGTAGTAGCCTCCAATGCCAGCGTGAATCTCCGGTTCCTTCTCCGCCACATCCACGTATCCCGCGCCACGCAGAAGCTTCTGCGCTTCACGCATGATGGCCATGCCACGCGGGGTGTCCGCATCTACAGAGTGCAGGAACAGCCCGATGTCCGTGTCTTGTGCAAGCGCATACCCCAGTGCCCATGCTTCTGAACGGAAGGTCTGCTCAGCACTGTTTTCTGCCGGTCGCAGCGTGCGCAGAAAGCCCGTTCCAGCCGCCTGCATCATCTGACCGGCTGCCATGCCAGTGAGCAGGGAGATCTCCGAGTTGTAGTCCATCACTTTGTGGCGCGGCTCAATGATGAGTTCATACTCATCGCCTTCGCCTTCGCGTACGCGCACGGACGGGAGGCGCAAGTTGATTGCTTTTCTGCGTAACGACGACGCCGCCCGCAGCTCTCCCACCTGCGGGAGCAACTCAATCGAGGGATGAAGTCGGCCCGCTTCAAGGTCCGCCTGCACACCGTCATAATCCAAGCGCGCCACCGAATGCACCATCGCGCGGACAAGGTCCACGGACTCAATCTCGCCCGCCGCGTCCAGGTCGAAGGTCCACAGCACAGCTGGCCTATCGACGTCCGCCAGAAGCGACGCCGACCCCTCACTCAACTCCTCCGGATGCAATCGCGCGGGTTCATCCGGCAGGTAGATGGTTTGGCCTCGCTCGAGTGATTCCTGATGTAAAACACCACCCGGCTCAATGAATGCTGCCACATCCGCGATGGCGTAGTACACGCGGAAGCCTTCGCCTCGGCGCTCAATGGCCACTGCCTGGTCCAAGTCCTTGGAGCCGGCGGGGTCGATGGTGACGAGGGGGATCCAGCGGGCGTCGATACGCACATCTGCATACCTGTCCGTGGCTTGCGCAGCTGCCTCGTGCAACTCAGGCGTGAATTCCGTGGGCACCTTGAACTCGGTGGCGATGGAACGGAAATCAAGCGGCGCTGCGTAAAGCTTCATGTCGGCCCATTCTGGCAGAAACTGGGCGAGTGAGCCGACCTATGAGCCGGATTCTGTCTCTCCACGTGATTCACGTGGAGGTGGTGATCATCCATCTAGGGCGACCATTGCTGGGCGCCTCAAGCAGCTACCTTCGGACTTAGCGGGCCGCCTTCACATCCGACAACCGCTGCCCAAAAGACAGCGGCTCTTGCCTTGCTCCCGGTGGGGTTTACCTGGCCGGCTGTGTCACCACCGCCGCCGGTGCGCTCTTACCGCACCCTTTCACCCTTACCCGGTTATCCGGGCGGTCTCCTCTCTGTTGCACTTTCCCGCGGGTTGCCCCGGGTTGCCGTTAACAACCACCGTGCCCTGTGGAGTCCGGACTTTCCTCGACCCCTGCCTGCCCACATGCGTGGCGGTACAGGATGCCGCGATCACCCGGCCGACTCACTCGCACCGCCACTGTACTCTGCCGGTGCGTATTTCATGGAAATCTAGCGGAAGTGAGCGACGTCATTGACGCAGCGCACCACGCCCATTTCCCCGTAGAACTCAATGATGGAAATGGAGGCGAGATCCAAGAACACGTGGCTAAACGTGTTCGGACCGGATTCCATCGCCTGCCGGATGACGGACTTGATGGGGGTCATATGGGTAACCACCAGTACCGTTTCGCCCTCGTACTCCTCTTGGAGTTTCAAGCGGGCGCGGGTGATGCGGCGATGCAGAGCACTCAGGGATTCTCCGTTCGGCGGCGCCTGCGTGGTGCTGGCCTGCCATGCGGCGAATTCGTCCGGATACTTTTCCTGCGCTTCATCCCTGGTGAGCCCCTCGAAGTCCCCGAAGTCCACTTCCCGGAACCCATCCACGGTGACCACATCCCCGGCGGTGACGCCGAGCGCTTCCGCGCACGCACTCGCGGTTTCCTGGGTACGTGTGGTGGGAGATGCGATGATGCGGTCAATTTGCCCCAGCTTGGACACAGCCTCCGCTGCCCGGCGCGCCTGCTTCCAGCCCAACTCCGTCAGCTGGGGGTCCGATGAACCGCTGTAGCGCTTTTCCGCGGAGTGTTCCGTCTGGCCGTGGCGCAGCAGCACAAAGCGTGTGCGCGGTGCATCCGTGCCGTGCCAATGGGCGGGGCTGGCTACCACATGGCTCTTGCCGCTCGTAGCCTTCGCAGGTTCCTGGCCGACATCAATGATGCCCGGCTTGGCCCCCTTCGCAGCGGCATCCATGGCCACGTTCGATAGCTCATCGGCTTTCTTGTTCTTCTCTCGCGGCACCCAGTTGTAGGACACGCTCTGGAAACTCTGCGCCAGATCACGGGCTTCCAGCGCCAACTTCTTCATGTCTGGGTGCTTGATCTTCCACCGGCCAGACATCTGCTCCACGACGAGTTTGGAGTCCATGAAGACATCCACCTCTGTCGCCCCTAGATCCCGCGCTGCCTCGAGGCCGCGCAGCAGGCCGTGGTACTCGGCCACGTTGTTGGAAGCATCTTGACCAACGACGTAGGCGATGTCGGCGAGGGGTGCCCCGGTAGCGTCGAAAAGCACACTGCCCGACCCCGCGACTCCCGGATTCCCGCGGGAACCACCGTCGGCGTAGATGGTGATTTTCATGCGCTACTCGCTGTCACGCACGAGCAACGTGCCGCAATTGGGGCAAGTAGGAAGCTCATCTGCTGGGACGGCCAGGATCTCATTGCGCTCAGCCGGTGGCAGCTGGATGAAGCAGGAACCACACGTGCGACCGTTGAAGTGCGCAGCACCCACTGTTGCATACACGCCCAGAATCGATGCCGGCAGCTGCGCGCGCAGCTCCTCTGTGTTCACCGGCTCCTTCTCCGGCAACGCATCCACTGCGCGCTGGGCTGCCTCGATCTTGCGGTCCAGCTCATCCAGCTTCGCGCCGTACACATCGCGGTTATTGCGCAGAGCCTTGACCTCGCCGTGCGCCTCCTTGAGTTCGTAGAGCAGATCAGCAATGCGGGACTTCGCCGCGTAACGGTCATGTTCCAGATCCTTGCGACGCTCCGGATCCGTCTCCGCCGTCAACTGCCGCTTGTCATCCAGCTCGCGCTTCTTCAGCTTGCGCTCATCCTCCTGGATACGCAGGATCTCCGCCTCCAGATCATCCACAGCAAGCTGTGCGGCCGCAGACGCATTCACCAGGCCCGGGCGCTTCTTCAACAACTCCGCCAACTCCTGTTCCTCCGGAGAGTTCGGAGCCGGGTTCGCTGCACTACGCTCCGCCTCAGCGAGAGCGAGCAGGGTGCGCTGCTTATCAATGTCCAACTGCATGGGGTCAAACTCCTACTTAATTTGTCTCGTTGGTCTCGTTGTTGGCGTGTGCCGAAATAGTCCACGGATCCGTGCGCAGGGAGATAATCTCCGTTTGTACATCCGGGTAGGCCGTGGCCACAACCTCGCTGGCCTGCGAGGTCCACGGGAACTCGCTAGCCCAGTGCGCAGTGTCAATGACGGCGGGACCGCCGGCGCGCAGATGCTCATCCACTGGGTGGTGGCGCAGATCTGAAGTAACGTACACATCCACCCCCAGGCGGGCCACATCCCCCAAGAAGCTATCGCCGGAACCGGAGGATACCGCGACCTTTTTCACCATTTGCTCCGGATCCCCCGCAGCGCGCACGCCCCACTCCGTGACCGGCAAGGCGTTGGCCACCTGCTGGGTGAACTCGCGCAGGGTCATCGCCTCCGGCAGCTCACCTACGCGGCCCAAACCGGTGGCGGTGGTGATGTCCCCGGTGTATTCCAGCGTGACCACGTCAAATGCCGGCTCCTCATAGGGGTGCACCTCGCGCAGCACGCTGACCAGCCGCGCACGCAACCTTGTCGGCGCCACGAACTGCACGCGCGTCTCCGTTGCCGAGTAGTGCTCCCCCACCACACCATCAGTGGGATCCGCCCCGTCCTCCGGGGTGAAGCCGCCGGAACCATCCCACGCGAAGCTGCAGTGGGAGTAGTTGCCGATGGTGCCCGCGCCAGCGTCGAAAAGCTTCTCCAGCATCTCCTGTGCATGCGCGGCGGGCACGTGCACGCCCCACAGATCCGTCGAGTTCGGCTCAACGACCTTGATCGGGCGGCCCGGTGTGATACCCACCAGCTCAGCGAGCTTGTCCGAGACTCCCGGGCGCGCGGAATCCGCATTCGTGTGCGCCGCAAACAGCGCGCAGCCGCCACGCACCAACGTGTGAATGACCTTGCCCTTCGGCGTATTCGCCGCCACCGAGCTCACCCCCCGCAGCAACAGCGGGTGGTGCACCACCAGCAGATCCGCCCCCAACTCCACCACACGATCCGCGACCGCCTGCGTGCAATCCAGCGCGAAGGCCACCTTGGACACCTTCTCCGCCGGGTCGCCACAGATCAGCCCCACCGCGTCCCACGACTCCGCGAGGTTCGGCGGGTACGCCTCCTCCAACGCGGCAACAATCTCGCCGACAGTCCTATCAGTCATGCACCCAAGTCTAGGGGACGCATTGCCGGCGTCCCGCCCCGCTGTCATGCTGGGTGGAACGAATTTCTCACCCAAGGAGACCCCATGATTCACATCGATTTCGTGTGCACAGGCAACATCTGCCGTTCGCCCATGGCGGAAGTCATCATTCGCCAGAAGCTTATCGACGCCTCCCTGGACCCCCATGTCCGCGTCACCTCCTCCGGCATCGGCGGCTGGCATGTGGGCAACCCCGCAGATCACCGGGCTGTGGCTGAGCTTGCCGCCGCGGGTTATGACGGCTCCGCCCACCGCGCCCAGCAGTTTGGTGGCACGCAGATGGACGCCGACCTCATCGTGGCGCTAGACACCCGACACGTCTCCGAACTTGTGGCCCGAGGCGTGCCCGAAGAGAAGATCCGCCTGCTGCGTTCTTTCGACCCCGCTGCCCCGGAAGGCGCCGGTGTTGAGGACCCGTACTACGGCGGCCCCGAAGGCTTCACCGTCACCCGCCAACAGATCGAAGCAGCCGCCGATGGCATTCTGGACTGGGTGCGCGAGCGAGTAGAGTAGGCGCCGTGACCACCTCGAACAGCCAGACCACCAAACCACTGTGGAAGTCTTTTATGAACCCCGGCTGGGTCATCGCCGCCATTGTGGCCATCGCCTTCTCCTGGTTTGCCATCACCTGGTTGTCCCCGTGGCAGCTGAACAAGGACCACGACATCAAAGAGCGCAACCAACGGATTGAAGCGGCATTCGAGGCCGACCCGGTCGACGTCAACACCATCCTGGCGGAGGGCTACACCCCGTCGAAGGAATGGACACGCGTGACCATGACCGGGCACTACAACCCAGACAGTGAAATCCTCCTGCGCCTGCGCCCGGTGGACGGCACCCCTGCCTTCCAGTCGCTCGTGCCTTTCACTTTGGACTCCGGCGATACCATCCTGGTCAACCGCGGCTGGGTCCCCGCTGCTGAGGGCGGTACCCGCGTTCCCCCTTTGGACCCTGTGCCTACCGGTAACACCACCCTGTCGGCGATGCTACGCACCTCCGACCCCGCCACGGAGAGCACTCCGCTTGAGGAGCAGGGCTACACCATGGTCCAAACCATCCACACCCCTCAAATTGCCGAGGTCACCTCCCAAGACCTGGTCAGCCCCTATGCCCAGTTGCTTTCCGACCAACCCGGTGTCCTCAACCCCATCCCGCTGCCCATGCTCGACCGCGGCAACCACCTCTCCTACGGCCTGCAGTGGATCGCCTTCGGCATCATGGCACCTGCTGGACTCGCCTACTTCCTCTACTCCGAAATCCGGGAACGCCGCCGCTACCGCGACGAACAGCGAGAGATGGAAACGTTGACCAGTGTTTCCACTGACTCCTCCGGTTCCTCCGACTCCACTGCCACTTCACCTGATGAGTCTGCCTCTTCTACCGCCCCCGAAGTCTCTGCCGCTGCCCCGGCCCGGGCGCGCTACGGCCAATCCCGCAAGAACCCGTGGGCAGAGAAGGGCCACAAGGGGTTCTAGGCCAAGCGGCACTAGGCCTCCCACAGCCCTCCCCCCCTGACACGCGCCTAACCGGCTGCAGAAATGCGCTGCCCCAGGTTTCAGATGAACCAGTTTTAGATGAACCGATTTTTCGCCATGTAATCTTTTACAGGTGACAGGTGCGCGCCCTAGGGCAAACCAACAGCCACTCCCCATTGAGCGGAAAGTGGCTGTGAGCTGGTGCGCCATGACGGGCTCGAACCGCCGACCTACTGGGTGTAAACCAGTTGCTCTTCCAGCTGAGCTAACGGCGCGCACATGAATGAACACGTGGGGTGAAGATTAACACGCCCCCAACGATCTGAACAAAAAGGCCGGTCAGCGCTTTACCGGTCAGAGCTTCGGCGGCCCGGACCGGTTAACGCTTCGCGCCGGCGCTGCGGAGGCAGGATCCTTGCCAGTCGCCTACGCGGTCGGCCTTGGTTTGCAGAAGGCCTGCAAGCTGGGCAGATTCAGAGATGTCGCCTGGGTGCACCTCTCCGGGCTTGTTCGCGCCTGGGGTGAGGAGCCAGATGCGTCCACCATCGCCAAGGTTACGGCCCGCGTCGACGAGGACATCAACGAGGTCATCGTCGCCGGCTCGGTGCCAGAGAAGGACAACGTCGCAAAGCTCATCTGTGTCTTCATCAAGCAGGAGTTCCCCGATGTGGTCCTCGATAGCTTCGGACAAGGACGAATCACAATCTTCGTCCCACCCGAGTTCCTGGACTACATCGTCTGTAGAAATTCCCAGCTTGTCTACGTAGTTCACAGCACCAGTGGCGCCCACTGTCGAATTGCCTCCCATTGCGTCGGATATGGATATAGCCAGGATACCGCGCATCTTGGGGGAATAGTGAACTTCGGGTGGCTCTGCGCAAAAGTAGTATCCTCGAACGTGTACGTAGGGCCTTTTGGCCCACTTCTTTGCACCACGTTCACATGTCTATGGAGGTACCCAATGGCCGACACGAATTCGGACAACCCTGACCTCACAACTCCACACGCAGAAGATACGAACATCCCGCTCATTCGTGATGGGGTTGCTTCCTACATGCACGATCCAGACCCAGAGGAAACTCAGGAGTGGATCGATTCCTTGGATGGCTTGTTGGAGGATTCGGACCCGGAGCGTGCCCGCTATCTCATGCTTCGCCTGCTGGAGCGTGCCTCTGCGCAGCGTGTGCCGTTGCCGGCGTTGACGTCGACGGATTTTGTCAACACCATTCCCACAAAGTTGGAACCGGATTTCCCTGGCGATGAGGAGATGGAGAAGCGCTACCGCCGCTGGATCCGGTGGAACGCGGCGATCATGGTGCACCGTGCGCAGCGCCCAGGTATCAAGGTTGGCGGACACATTTCCACCTACGCCTCAGCAGCGGCGCTGTACGAGGTTGGTTTCAACCACTTCTTCCACGGCAAGGATGCGCCGCAGGGCGGTGACCAGATCTTTGTGCAGGGTCACGCCTCCCCGGGTATTTATGCTCGCGCGTTCCTGGAGGGTCGCCTGAGTGAGGATCAGATGGATGGCTTCCGCCAGCAGAAGTCGCGTCCCGAGGTTGGTATGCCGTCGTACCCGCACCCGCACGACATGCCGAAGTTCTGGGAGTTCCCCACGGTGTCCATGGGCTTGGGCCCGATGAATGCGATCTACCAGGCGCGCTTTAACAAGTACTTGCAGGACCGCGGCATCAAGGACACGGACCAGCAGCACGTGTGGGCATTCCTCGGTGATGGTGAGATGGATGAGCCGGAATCCCGCGGTCTGCTGCAGATGGCTAGCCTCTATGATCTGGACAACCTCACGTTTGTGGTGAACTGCAACTTGCAGCGTCTCGACGGCCCGGTGCGTGGCAACGGCCAGATCGTCCAAGAGCTGGAGTCCTTCTTCAAGGGTGCTGGCTGGAACGTGATCAAGGTGATCTGGGGCCGCGAGTGGGATGAGCTGTTGGAGAAGGATGAGGACAACGCGCTTGTCCACATCATGAACACCACCAAGGACGGTGACTACCAGACGTTCAAGGCCAACGATGGCGCCTATGTCCGCGAGCACTTCTTCGGCCGGGATCCGCGCACGGCCAAGTTGGTTGAGGATATGACGGATGAGCAGATCTGGAAGCTGCGACGCGGTGGCCACGACTACCGCAAGGTCTACGCCGCCTACAAGAAGGCGCTGGAGACAAAGAACGGAAAACCGACGGCCATCCTGGCTCTGACCATCAAGGGCTACGGCCTGGGCCATAACTTCGAGGGCCGTAACGCAACCCACCAGATGAAGAATCTGACGCTGGATGATCTGAAACTCTTCCGCGATAAGCAGGAGATCCCCATCACGGATGAGGAGTTGGAGAAGGACCCGTACCTGCCGCCGTACTACAACCCGGGCCCAGACTCGGATGAGATCAAGTACATGCTCGAGCGTCGTAAGGAGCTCGGTGGCTACTTGCCGGAGCGCCGTGAAAACTACACGCCGCTGGAAATGCCGGACTTTGAAAAGACCTTTAAGGCGCTGTTCAAGGACTCGGGCTCCCAAAAGGTGGCCTCCACAATGGCCCTGGTGCGCACGTTTAAGGCGCTGATGCGCGACAAGGAGATCGGCAAGCGCGTGGTGCCCATCATTCCGGATGAGGCGCGCACCTTCGGTCTGGATTCCTGGTTCCCCACGCTGAAGATCTACAACCCCAAGGGCCAGAACTACGTTCCGGTGGACCATGATCTGCAGTTGTCCTACCGCGAAGCCACGGACGGGCAGATTCTGCATGAGGGGATTAATGAGGACGGGTCGTCGGCAAGCTTTATTGCAGCAGCAACGAGTTATGCGACGCATGGTGAACCCATGATCCCCATGTACATCTTCTACTCCATGTTCGGTTTCCAGCGCACCGGCGATAACTTCTGGGCTGCTGGGGACCAGATGGGGCGTGGTTTCATCGTGGGCGCAACGGCGGGCCGCACGACCCTGTTCGGCGAGGGTTTGCAGCACATGGATGGGCACTCCCCTGTTCTGGCGTCGACGAACCCTGCGGTTGTGCCATACGATCCGGCGTTTGCGTACGAGCTGCCATACCTCATTGACCGCGGCATTGAGCGCATGTATGGCAAGGACGGCGGGGAGAACGTCATGTACTACCTCACCGTGTACAACGAGCCGATCCACCAGCCGGCCCGCCCGGAGAACCTCGACGTGGAGGGCCTACACAAGGGTATTTACCTGTTTGATCGTGGTGAGGAGAAGGAAAATAACGTTTCCTTGCTTGCCTCGGGCGTGGGTATGCAGTGGGCGCTGCGCGCGCAGCAGATTCTGCAGGAAGACTACGGTGTAGGTGCGTCTGTGTACTCCGTGACCTCGTGGACGTTGCTGGCACGGGATGGTGCTGCGCGGAACAAGGCCCGCATCCACAACCCGGACCAAGATCCGGGTGAGGCGTTTGCCACCACGCAGTTGAAGCAGACGTCGGGCCCGTACATCGCTACCAGCGACTTCTCCACGGACCTCCACGAGCAGATCCGCCCGTATGTGCCAGGCCGGTACGTGGTGCTCGGTGCGGATGGCTTCGGCTTCTCCGATACGCGCGAGGCTGCTCGCCGCTACTTCAACATCGATGCGGAATCCATGGTTGTTGCGGCACTCACGGCACTCGCGGATGAAGGCAAGCTGGATATCTCCATCGCCGCGCAAGCAGCGAAGGATTTGCGTGTCGACGATCCCACGGCCACCACCCCCACCCACTCCGGATCTGACCAGGGAGAGGAAAACGCGGTGGAGTAGGTGCTTTCGTGGGGTAGACCCAAATAGGCAATTAGCCTGTTTTAATTTGACAGAGCTAATTACTTGTTATCGTCTACCCCATGAGCCGATTGCATTCATCCTCCCGCCAGCAACCGTTGGACCTGTTGATCGTCGGTGCTGGGCTCAGTGGCATCGACCTCGCTCACCACGTGAATGCGAATTTTCCGGAGTGGAATTGGCAGATTGTTGATTCCAATAAGGCTGTCGGCGGCACCTGGGTGACTTTCACATACCCGGGGATTCGCTCTGATTCGGACATGGCCACGTTCTCCTTTCCGTTCAAGCGGTGGCCTCACAAGGGCAGCCTTGGGTCGGGCGAACGAATCCAGGAATACATCGAGGATGTCGCGCGTGAAGAACGGGTCTTTGAGCGCCTGGCCCTACACACCTGGGTGAAGAGCGCGAACTTTGATTCCTCGGCAGGCCTGTGGGAAGTAACCATGTTGACCCGCAGTGATGGCCAACCAATCCCCGAAGGCAACGCACCCGAGGATGTGACCCTGACTGAACACACCGTGTGGACAAAGCACCTGCATTTTTCCTCCGGATACTACAAACATAACCGTGGGTTCACGGCGGAAATCCCTGGCATGGAGCGCTTCCACGGCACCCTCATCCACCCACAGCACTGGCCGGAGAACCTGGACATGGCGGGGAAGAAAGGCATCATCATCGGCTCCGGCGCTACAGCCGTGACGCTGCTGCCCGCCCTGCATGAAGCTGGTGCGGATGTAACCATGCTGCAGCGCACCCCCACCTACGTGGCGCCACTGCCCAATCGGGACAACATCACCGCCGTGACCACGAAGCTCATGCCGGAGCAGCGCGCCCTCTCCACCGCGCGCGCCCTGCACATCGGGCGCGACATGATGCAGTACTGGCTGTGCCAAGGCTTCCCGCGTCTGGCGCGCGGCTACTTCATGCTTCTCAACCGCTTGTACATCCCATTTAAGGACATCATGGCCCACTTCAACCCGCCATACGCCCCGTGGGACCAACGCGTGTGCAAATCCCCGGACGGCGACTTTTTCAAGGCCATCCAGAACGGCGCCAAGGTTGTGACCGGAAAGATCGCCACCGTGAAAGAAGATGGCATCCAGCTCCAGGACGGTTCCTTCCTGCCGGCAGATGTCATCATCACCGCCACTGGCCTGCTTATTCAGGTCTTTGGTGGCGCCACAATATCGGTGGATGGTGTGAAAAAGCCGATTCCTTCCGCCGTGGCCTACCGCGGACTTATGGTGGATGGGCTGCCCAACTTCTCCTTCACGGTGGGCTACCTCAATCAGTCCTGGACCCTACGCGCAGACCTCGTATCCCGCTACATGTGTCGATTGTGGAAGCTCATGTCCTCCGACGGTTACACCACCGCCACGCCCCGCTTCCCCGCACACCTCACCGCCGATGCCCCACTGCTCAACATGGATTCTGGCTACCTCGTCCGCGCCCGCAAGGACCTGCCCACCCAAGCCGAAGCGGATCCCTGGACGTTCACCCAGGACTACATCCACGAATACCGGACCTGGGGCCGCAAGAGCACCGACCTGCGCAAGGACATGGTGTTTTCCTAAGGTGCTTGGAGCTTATTCACTAACCGGATAATCGCTGCCGTCACTGCCCCCGCCGCATCCAACGGCGGCATATGACCCGACCGTGGCAGCACTTGCAGGGCAGCGTCCGGCCACACCTCGTGGAGCGCTTCTGATTGTTCCAGTGGCGCCACTGTGTCAAGCTCTCCGACCACAATGTAGCCGGGAACACCCTGGAGTTTTTCGGCCGTGGCCCGTTCCGAGTGCTCGCGCAAATCCGGGAAGAACCCCTCGTAGGTACGCAGCGGAGTGTCTTGGATCATCTCTGCATGGAAGCGGATGATCTCCCACGGCACGTGCCCTGCATAAAACCCCACCGCTAATAATGGTGCCAATGCCGAGGTCACCCCAACACGCACTGCCTCGGACAAGCCCGGCATCGCCTGCACAGCGCGGTACAGCAGCGTTCCTACTCCGCCACCCAAGGCCTGCGGCATGCCACGTTCCGTGAATGGGTCCACGGCCGACGAGATCTGCACACTGCCAGCCAAATTAAACCCCTCCGACTCGCCGGCATAGCGGCGAATCAGAGACAAAGAAACCGGCCCGCCTAAGGAGTGCCCCACCACAATCACCGGGCCCCTGACACCACGGTCTCTGATCACCGCCATCACGTCATCGGCAGCGCCATCCACGTTCAACTCTGTGGGTGTGGCTGCCCCGAACGTCGCTACGGTGTCGGTGGCGGTGTGGCCGTGGCCGCGGACGTCGACAAGCAACTGGCGGATACCCGCTGACCTAAGGGCCTGTTCTTGCAGATAAAACGACTGCGAAGAAATATTGAAGCCATGCACGTATACAACGGTCAGCTCCGCGTCCTGTGGACCCGACTCATACCAATGCACCGAGATCGACCCGTTGTGTGTTGTCCCCTCCTGCATGCCGGTTAACCCCGGGGCACCGCTTTCGGCTCGGCGTGCACGATCCCAGGCAGGGGTACTGATCTCTAGGACAGCGCGCAGATTCCGGGCAATGGACATGCGGTTGATCGTAACCGCTAGTGGCACAATGGCCGCATGGAGCTTTCCCAACGCCTAGACCTTGCCAAGTTTGGTTTTGATACCCCCAAGTCCCCCGGTGATGAATCCGAATTGCAGGATATCCCGCGCGATGGCGACGCATTCGCGCAGCTGGGTGCACTGTTGGTCAAGATCGGTGTTGCTGAGAATGCCGAGTCAGTCTCCCCTGCAGACACGCTCGATGGCCTGGACGTGGATTCCCTTACCCAGATCGAGTTCGTCGTGCGCGCTGAGGATCACTTTGGGGTGCGCATCAACGAGGATTTGTTCAGTTCCTGGGACACGCTGGGGGACATGGCCCATTATCTTGCCGATGCGAGTGAAAGATTCGCACGCTCCACTGACGCCACGAAGAACTGACCTGGGCTTTCACCGCCACCTGCAGCGGGGCCATGTCAGATCCTTCACTAACGGCCCCTAGACACTCGCGTGGAAGCGGAAAGTCCCGGCAAGCTCGACCAGATGGGCGCGGAACTCGGCCAACTCGTGGGCTGGCGCCACAATCACCTCTCGGCAACCGATAGTTTGGCTGGAACCGTCATTGCGCCAACGAGTGAACCAGATGGTGTCCCAGACGTCTTCCGGATCCAGTAGCAGAGGTTCATCCACCGGCGCTGCAGGCGGACTAAGGTGCACAGCCATGAGCTCTTCAACGCGGAGACGAAGGTGCCGCGGCATTCCATGGATCGTCAGTACTGCGCGCTGAATAGGGCTCTGGCATGGCAGGGGGCGCGCGTAGGTAGGGGCGATGAGTGTTGTTGTCATGGCGGGGATCGGTCCTTTCATTAGTAACGCACACAGCATGTACAGCTGTTACGTCAAGACGAGGCTCGTCTTCCCCTACGCCCTCATGTGACTCACGGCAATTGTTCCTTCCCTTTAGCCACATGGACAACCCTCAACCTGCGCTTTATCCCCCCATTCCCTCAAGCTGCACTTGAGCTTTAGTAACGCATTAATCCCTCGCCCACCCCTCCGACGAGCCCTCCCCATGCCGTTCCACATAGACGCGGAACAAGGCGGCGAGGAACTCTTCGGGGGTAGGTTCCCTCGTACCCGCCAGCTGCTCGCGGACTTCGCCTTTGGTGGGCATCACGCCGTCGTCGGCAAGCGGGTCGTCGCGCATGGTGGCTTCTTTTTCGCGGCGCCACTCACGCACTTTGTTGGGTTCCAGCGTGCGCACAAGTTTGGTCATCCAGATGTCAAAGCGGCCGGCCTCATTGCTTGCCGGCACGTACCACTTGGCCCAGTACGCAACGGTACCGAGGGTGAATGCGGTCAGTGGTGCGACCACGAGCGCGACCGAGGGGTCCGCAGCTTGGTACAAAACCAACGCCGTTGCGGACCCAACGATCGCCGGCACGACGTACATTTGCTGGTCGTTGAGGATGCGCGGGATGCGCCCGATAAGCACCTCGCGGATCACCATGCCACCCGTCGCGGTCATCACCCCCATGAGGATGCAGCCGATCCAGGTCACTCCCATCCCCAGCGCGGTCACGGTACCGGTGGTGCACCACACGCCGAGAATCACCATGTCAGCGTGGAATCGCGTGAGTTCCCACACGTAGCCACGTAGGTTCATGAGGAATGCCACGGCCGCACCGACGAGCGCGATACTGATGTACCACGGGTCCGACAGTGCGGCGACGGGGGTGTTGCCAATAAGCGCGTCGCGCATCATGCCACCAGCCATGGCGGAGATGATGGCGATGAGCATGAACCCGACGGCGTCGAAACGCAATCGCCGCGCAACCGTCCCACCGATCAGTGCGTTCAAGAACACGCCGATGAGATCCAGAATCGCGATGGCTTGGCCTACCGCGTTATCGATTCCTCCGAAATACACGAGGTCATCATAGCGAGCGGTAGATCCGAGTGTTCGTTTCTTGCCACAGGGGTTTCGCCCAGTCACCGAACTCACGGTCAGTGAGGACCACCATCGCAGCGCTTATCGACGCTCCCCCGCCCGGCACCACCCACACATACGTCCCACTCATCCCGAAGTGCCCTACTGTCTCCGGCGGCATAGTGTCCCCGGTCCAGTGGGGTGTTTTCTTCCCCTTGATCTCAAATCCGAGGCCCCACGGGCATGGCTTTTGCATGCCATAACCAGGAACAATGCCGCGCAGGTCTCCGAACTGGTTGGTGTACGCCTCCGCCAGCGTCTCCGGCGCGAGCAGCTGCGGCTCCAGCAGCTCTTTCGCAAACGCTGTCAGGTCCGCTACCGTCGATCGGCCGCCGTGACCCGCGGAACCGTAAATCTCCGTGTTGTGCATCCCCAGCGGCTCGAACACCCCCTGGCGAGCGTATTCCGCGAAGCTCATACCGGCTTCATTTTCCAACGCCTCCGCCAAAATCTCGAACCCCGCCGAGGAGTAAATCCGCCGCTCCCCCGGCTTCTTCTGCGGCTTCCGGTCGTTGAACCCCACCCCAGATGCGTGCGCCAGCAGGTGGCGGACCGTGGACCCCTCCGGCCCACACGGCGTATCCAGTTCAAAGACCCCCTCCTCCACCGCCATGAGGAATGCGTAGGCCGACAATAGCTTGGTCACACTCGCCAACTCATAGATGCGCTCTTGGTCTCCCTGCTCGACCATCACGCTGCCATCCCCCGACAGCAACGCCGCCGACACGTTCGCATCGTCCCAGCCCGGACCGCTCAAGTTCAGTTCCATGCCCGCCAGCCTAGCCGGGCGCCGAGGAAATACTGAGGCACGTGCATGACAACGCAATGAATCAGCTCACGCGGACCTTGTGATCCCGCCGAATATTTGAGGATGACGACGCTTCAACAGCGGGTTTGAAGGATGTCCACTTTAGTGGACACAAAAAGGTTTCCTTCGCCTTTACAACGTGGCATTGTTGTTTGTGTCCGATGGGATCCGGACTGACCTGGGGAACATAACAATCGGGGGTAGCGCAGCATGCACAAGCAGATAACAACTGTCATCACGGCTGTAGCCACTGTGTGCTTGCTTTCAAGTTGCACGGCGACGGGCTTATTCGGACAAGCCGGTCCATTGCCTGAGACAGGCCCAAAAGAAGAAGCACCCGCACCATCGGCGCCTTACTCTGGATCAGAGTCGGCACAGGAGGATGTACCTGCGTTTCATTTCGCTAGTGGGGATTTGGTTCTGGGGGATTTTGACCCCACCTCAGTTAAGAACAATATGTTCAATCCCTGTGAAGAGATTTCCGCTGAGGAATTCGCGCTATTAGGGTTCAAAACCATACAACACCATGCGGTTCCTCCCGGTGGCGGGGCAGGTTGTGGGCTTACAGGTCGCGATACTCACAGGGGATACGCGATCGTCATGACTACCGTCACGCGCTCTCTAGTAGAAGATGCACCGAATGTGTTGATCAGTGATTCAGCGTCAGAGGCTATTCCAGGACTCATTACCTATAGGGGGCAAGGGGAAGGCGGCCTAGCTTGCGTGGCAGCCGTTGATACTGTGCGTGGCCAACTTTCGATTGTGGTTGATGAGGGAACCCAGCCCATCGGACTCGATGAACTGTGTTTATCCGCAGTTCAAATTATCGAAGAGCTATACCAAAATGAAAGAAATTAGATCGGGGATTATATGGGCATGTACTTGGACATCGAGGCCGTTAAACGGGCAACAAACTCACTAGATCACGTCTCTCAACTACTCACAGGAGCGCATGCTGCTGTACGCACACTGAACCCTGCCCCTTTTTCTGTTGTGTCTGGTTTGGATCAGGCGGGGCAGATGCATCAGGCGATTAGTTCGGTTAGTGAGCCTGAAGCAACGCGGGGGTTAGCTCAATTTTTTGCTAGTGCTGCTGAGCTGTTACACCAGCAAGTTGATGGGTTCGTTGCAGTAGATGCAGGCATTGGGGAATCTTTCCGTTCTACCGCAGGAGATGTCTCTAGTCCAGTGGCGTTATCACCACTGGAGCGGCCGCAGTCGAATCCTTTTCATGTTGCCTTTCCCGTTGCGGGCCGACCAGGAAATCTAGAGGTACTGGTCTCACAATTAGCCGCAACAGATTTCACATCAATGTTCAACATTTCACAGAATTGGGTTTCCACTGCTTCTATGCTGGTTCAGGCGTTGGGGGAACTTCCTGCGGCTATGGGGTTGTTATCGCCCTCAGCTGAAACTGAAGCGATACACAACGCGCTAGCAAACGTGGAGTTTGTCGACGTTATGGGGCGTCACTATGCGACTAAGTCCTACATATTGGGCCATCATACTGGTGGGCTAGCAACGCTCAGTCAGGCTACTGCCGTAGAG
>NZ_JRNG01000051.1:0-20612 GCF_000759055.1 Corynebacterium tuscaniense DNF00037
AATCTGGTGCGAGATGAACTAGCTATCCGCGCTTCTCCGATGCCGTCGTCGTGGTGGTCCACGACTCGGCGTAGCGGCCGCCCTTCGCCAGCAATTCATCGTGCGTGCCCCGTTCTGCGACCGTCCCGTCCTCCGAAAGCACGACGATGAGGTCGGCATCGCGGATGGTGTGCAGGCGATGGGCGACGACGATCACAGTGTGATCGCCGCGCAACGCTTCCATCGTGCCGACAATCGCCCGCTCAGTGGCCGCATCCAGCGAGGACGTCGGCTCGTCGAAAAGCACCACCGGGGAATCCTTCAGAAGCGCCCGGGCGATGGCGACGCGCTGCCGCTCGCCTCCCGACAGCAGCGTCCCCTCCTCCCCCACCGGGGTATCCCACCCGGAAGGCAGCAGCTCCACGATGCGGTCCACCCCGGAACGCCGGGCGGCCTCGCGCAAGCGGTCCCCGTCACCGGGCCCGGAACCGAATCCGGGGTCGGCGAAGACCACGTTGTCCCGCACGGACGCGTCGAAAAGGAACGTCTCCTGGAACACCGGGGTCACCAGCGAGTTCACGCCGTCGGTGCCGATCCGAGGCAAGGGCACCCCGCCGATGAGGATCTCCCCCGAGTCCGGATCATGAAACCGCGACAGCAGCCGCATGACCGTCGTCTTGCCCGCCCCCGAAGGTCCCACTATGGCGACCAGCGCTCCCTGAGGTGCACGGAAGCTGACGCCGTCGAGAACCTTCTTATCCCCGTACCCGAAGCTCACGCCGCGGAACTCCACGTCATGCCCGTCGGGCAGCTCCGGTGCGGCAGGTTCAGGAAGGGCGGGGATCGCCCGCAGGTCACGCAACGCAGCCAACGTGTTGCGGCCCGCGCCGAAACCGCCGGACAACGCTCCCGCCGTGGTGATCGGTTCGGTGAACTGGACGACCACGATGAGTATCGGCGCCAAATGCGCCGGCGCCATCCCGCCCGTCGCGGCGACCGCCACGGCGACGACCACCGCCGCCGTGAACACCGCATGGACGACCGAACCCAACCGTCCGATGGCCGCCCCCTGCGTCGACGTCGCCTTCGCGAACGCATCGTGTTGGGCCCGGATCGCCTCATCCACCATCGCGTCCGCCGCCGAACCGTCGCCCGCGGCGCGAATCACCTGCTGGCCGCGGGTGAACTCGATCAGCCTGCCGGAGACGGCAGCGACGGCGTCAGCATGCGCTTCGTCCGACTCCCCGCCGACCCGGCCAATGGCCCGGTAGGCGAAGAAGATCACCGGCGCCGACGCGACGAGAACCAACCCGACGCGCCAATCCATCGCCAGAATTCCGAGAGCGATGACGGTCGGCGTAACCACAGCGGCGATGACGGGCCGCAGGATCACGTGCGGCACGGACGCCGCGAACGCCATGCCCGACGACGCCATCTCCGAGAAGCGGCCGGCCGTGGACTTGGTGACGTACCCGAGTGGCAACGTCAGCACGCGTTCGCCCAGGGAACGCAACAGGGACGACAGCACCGCTGCGGAATTCGCCCTGCCAACTGTCCCCGCGGCGAGGGACAACACCGCATGGGCGGCCGCGAGGCCGGCGATGACGCCGGTGAAACGCCACGCCGTCGCATCATCTCCCTCGGCCAGAGCCGACAGCAGCGGCAGCAGCGCGACGAACGCCGCTCCCTGGGCCAGCGCGGCAAGCGTGGCCAACGCAATGAGCCACACCAGCGTCATTCTCGAGCGCCGATCCGTCATCGACCACAAGTCCCGAATCATCGGTTTGCCGCCTTTTCATCGTCTGATTCAGTGCCCCGCGGGGCGGATGGTTCGTCGTCGAGCGCGAACGCGCGCCACAAATCCCGGTAGCGGCCACCGCGCGCAAGCAACTCGTCGTGGGTACCCGCCTCCGCGACCGCTCCCCCATCGAGAACGAGGATGCGGTCGGCGTTGCGGATCGTGCTCAACCTGTGCGCGATCACAATCACCGTCCGCGAACGGGCCAAACGCTCGATTGCGGACTGGATGAGGGCCTCGGAAGCCGGATCCGCGTAAGCGGTTGCCTCGTCGAAGATGAGCACCGGCGCGTCCGTAACAATCGACCTCGCGATGGCCACGCGCTGCGCCTCACCACCGGAAAAGGTCACGTCGACGTTGACCACCGAATCCAGGCCCTTCGGCAGCGCCGCGATGACCGCATCGAGGTTCGCGAGCTTCGCGGCCGCCATGATTTCGTCGTCGGTGGCGTCTCTCCTGGCCAGCCGGATGTTCTCCCGCAACGGCAGCGTGAACAACTGCGGATCTTGGAACACCACCGACACCGAGCGGTGCACGTCGCGCACGGCGATGTCGCGAAGATCGACGCCGCCCAGCAGCACCGAGCCTTCAACGGGGTCGTGGAAACGCGCCAACAGCCGGGCGACGGTGGACTTTCCGGAACCGGAGGACCCCACCAGCGCAGTGAGGGTCCCTGGTTCGAACGTCGCGCACATCCCGTCGAGGACCCGCGGCCCATCGCCGTAGGAGAAGACCAGGTTCCGGACCTCGAGCGCGCCTCCGCGCGCGGGCACCGGATCGGCGGGCTCGGCGATCGGCGGCGTGCCCAGCACCTCCGCGATGGACTTCAGGGCGGCGATCCCCGCGATGATGGGTTCGGAGTTCATAGCCACCCTCACGATCGCCGCGGAGAGTCCAAGGCCGAGAACCAGCCCGGCGACGAGACCCTCCGGTTTGCCGCCCGCGGTGTCCCTCAAAGCGAGGCCGGCGCCGCACACCACTGCGAGGACCGTGATCGGGGACGTCACCACGTCGATGAGCCCGAGATAGATGTTCGACTGCCGGGACCAGGCGGACCACGCGCGGACGAACGACGACGCCGCGGCATCGTAGCGGCCCGCGCCCTGGCTGGCGCGTCCGAAGGACTTCATCACCGGGATGCCGCGCACCAACTCGATGACCGCAGCCGTCACTTTTTCAGAGGCTCGCTCGTAGTCGCGCTGAAGACCGGCTCCGCGCGAAATCATCACGCCCATCAGGGCGAAGGTGACCAGCACCGGGACGACCGCCACCGCCGCGATCCGCCAATCGACCGCGACGAGCGCGATGAGGGAAAGCAGGGGAACCAGCACCGCCACCACGGTCTCGCCGACGGTGTGGCCCATGAGCTGGTGGACGGCCGCGACGTCCTTCTCAACCGACCCGATGATCCCCGACGAGCGCCGGGCGTCCAGCCAACCCAGCGGCAGCTTCCGGATATGGGCAACCAACCGGCGCCGGAGGTGGAGCTGCAGGTCGTTATCCGCCCGGTGCGAAAGAATGCCGGCAGCGCCGTCCGCAGCCATGCGCACCGTCGCGGCGACGACGATGACAACCACGGCCAACCACGTCCGATGCACCGGGGCCTCCGGGTACGTCATCGCGATGTCGATGATGCCGACCAGCGAAGCGACGGTAGCCACCGACGACAGGACGGATAACGCGACCACCGCACGCATCCGGGTCCGAATCGGGGCGAGCAGCGACCACGGGCCTACGGTCCCGTCCACGGCGCTCACTTCCCCGCCTCCCCGATCGCGCTTTTCTTCGCGAGAGTGCAGAAATACACCATGCCGGCGCGTGAGGCTCCGTCCAGCTTCAGCCCGTTGGCTTCGGCGAGGTCCTCGAGCTCGCTGCCCCGGAACACCCGGTGGCCCATCTTCGCCATGACGGCCATGTCGACCCGCTCGTTCACGTCGGGATCCTCGACGAACGTCTGCACGTAAGCGATGCCGCCGTCGGCGAGCAGCCCGGAGACCCTGCCGAGCGCGGCTCCCGCATCCTTCATTTGGTGGAGCGCGCCACACACCCAGATTTCACAGGCCCCGCCGGGCTCTCCCGCGAGCGGCGTGAGGATGTCGGCAACGTGGAATTCCGTCCGGGCCCCAAGCCCGTCGGCGGCGGCGCGTTCGCGGGCGATGCGGATCGCATTGGGCGACAGGTCGTAGCCGACGATGCTCGCCCTGCGATAGCGAGACTCAGCGGCGAGCGTGCGGGCGAGCCACCCGGTTCCGCAACCGAGGTCGAGGACCCGGGCCGGCGCATCCGGCCCGGGATCCAGCGCACGGAGCTTCCGGTACACGGCGGCGGCGTCCATCGGTTCGCGCGCATAGCGGCTTAGGAACCTCGGCTGGACCTTGTCCTCGTAGGCCGCGAGGAGCCTGCGGTTGTTCTGGACGATCTGGGCGATCGACTTCATCTGGTTCTGTCTCCGGGTGTGTGGGCCGCGTCCACGCGGCGGTTTCGGGTTAGATGCTCGGATTCGCGGGCCGTCATGCAGACTCCCCCGGCCTCGTTTTCACGGCGATGCCCCACGCCGCGAGCACGGCGATGCCTAAGAACCAGGCCGCGCAGACCACCAGACCCGCAGCCCCGGTGCCGTTGACGGCCTCGCCGGCCGCGGATACGGGGGTGTGCCCGGCGATTCCGCGCAGGAGGGGACGGAAGTGGTCGGCGGGCATGAGCACCGTGTTGACGAACATCGCAACGATGATTAACGGGATGAGGGCCACGGAACCCTGGGGGCTGGTGATGGAGAACGCGATGTACGTGCCGGTGCATGCGGCCGCCGCGGCAACCATCGCGCCGGTCACCGCGATCCTCCACCACCAGGACACTTCCGGTGGGCCGTCGGAAAGCAAGGCGGCCACCGCCGCGACGACGGCCGTCATCGCCATGATCCGGATGAACTCGGCAATGATCCGTGCGGCCGGCACGGCCGCGTACGGCGCCGGCATGGTGATCAACCGCTCGTGGAAGCCATTGCTGCGTTCAACGAACACGGTGGATGATCCCGTGATGGCCAGGATGAACGCCCACGCCGTCACGACCAGGATGACCGCGTTCCGGAGTTCGAACTCTCCGGTGAGCTGCCTGACCAGGCCACCGAACATGCGGTTGACGATGAACAGGTACACGAGCGGAGCAATCAACGTCATGAACCAGAAGTCGGGGCGCCGCAGCCAAATGTGGGCGATGCGCCGCAGATGCACGAAGATGGCGCCAATCATGATTCGCTCCTCGAGGTGAACCGGCGGATGAACAGGACGATTCCGGCGACCGCCGCGACACCGAGCCACAGGGCGGCCTCTTCCCCGGCGCGATCCGGGAAGGCGTCCGGGGACGCCGCCCTAATCACCTCGATCACCGGCGAAAAAGGCATGTGGCGCACGACGTCGCGAAGGGAGCCGTCCAAAGCGGTCGCCGGAATGAACGCGGTGGAGAACATGAGCAGCAGCATTTCCAGCGCCTGGATCGATGAGGCCGTCGACACCGGGGCGGGCACCATCAGGATCACCCCGTCCGTGACCAGGGACAGGACCGCCGCGGCGAGCAGCGACCACAGGACAGTCCACGCGACGTCACCGACAGCCATGTCGAGGCCGCAGGCCCACGCGACGACCAGCAGCGCCGCGATCGACGCGGACATCCGCAGCACATCGGTGACGAGCCTGCCGGCGACATAGCCGCCTGTGGCCCCGGGCAACACGCGCACGCGGTCAACGAGCCCGGATTCGACGTCCTGTCCCACCGCCATCGCCGACGCCGCGGCGGTGAACATCGCCGCCTGGAACAGGCAGCCGCCGAGCACGAAACGCAGGTACCCGAAGCCGGATTGCTCCGCCGAGTACCCGAACACCGCGTACAGGCACAGCAGGAAGAGGGGCGGAACCACGAACATGGAGATCAGCGACGCGGTGTTGCGTCGCAACAGCAGCAGATCCCGACGGAGAAACGCCGCGACCGACGTCGCACTCATCGCGCCGCACCCCCTGCGTTCATCGATATGAACACCTCGTTGAGGGTGGGCGGCGACACGCTCAGCGAATCCGGCAACGCTTCCGAGGCCTCCATCGCCTGCGCCACCGCCTCGAGGACCCGCGGTCCGGGGTCGACGTCGAGGGACACCGACTTCCCCGCGACGCGGGCGCCGTCCAGGCACGTTCCCCCGAGGCAGCGGGCGAACGCCTCCGCCTCGGCGGCGGTGGCGAAGGACACGCGGAGCACGTGCGACCCGAAGGCGCGGCGCAATTCCTCCGGCGTTCCGCTGGCGACGATGCGGCGATCCTTGAGCAGATGGACGTGGTCTGCCAGCGCCTCCGCCTCTTCCAGGTACTGGGTGGTCAGCACCAGGGTCATTCCGTCGTCCCGCAGTTGCCGGATGAAGCCCCACAGCTCTTCGCGGCTGACCGGGTCCAGCCCCGTCGTGGGTTCGTCGAGGAACAGCAGCCTGGGCACGACGCACAGCGACGCGGCGATGTCGAGGCGGCGCCGCATGCCACCCGAATAGGCCGACGCCAGCGTCGAGGCACTGTCTGCGAGCGAGAATTGCGCGAGCAGTTCCGTCGCGCGGGCGGCCGCGGCGGCGCGGTCGAGTCCGCGCAGCCGCCCGAAGAACTCCAGGTTCTCCCGGCCGGTGAGGTTCTCGTCGATCGCCGCGAATTGGCCGGTGGTGGCAATGTCAGCGCGCACGCCCGCCGGGTCCTCTTTCACGTCGCGCGAGAAGATGCTCACCTCGCCGGAGTCGGCGGTGATGAGCGTCGACAGGATTCGGATGAGGGTGGTCTTGCCTGCACCGTTGTGGCCGAGGAACGACACGATCGCCCCGGTGGGCACGGTGAAACTCACGCCGTCGAGCACATGCTTGCGCATCCGGGCACCGCGCTTTCCCTTGCGCCCGCCGTCCGGCGGGGCACCTGCCCCGCCTTCGGGCGGGGTGCCCGCTTTGCCCGCAATCGGGTAGCTCTTCGTGAGGTCGCGGACGACGATCGCCGCACCTCGTTCAGCTTGATCCGTCATCGTTTCCCCTTTTCTTTGGTATCACAGTGGGCCGCTGTCGGCAGCGGCCCCGTGGTCGGGTTGTCATGTGGCACCTCGATATGGATGCCCGCATCGCGGGCGAAGGCGAGGACCGGTTCGAGGAGCCGGGGGTGGCCGACGAGATCCCGGCACCCCGGCGCGACCGGCTTCCCCGCGACCGCCACAACGGTGGCGGCAGCAATCGCCGCGGTCATTTTGTAGGAACCCGGGCCGGTCGCCCGGACGACGGTCGTCTCGGCCGCCGGCCCCGCATCGCCCGCGCCGGCGGAGGACAGTGCGACGACCAGCTCGGCGGGTTGCGGAGTGCCCTTCGCCCGCGCCTTCCGCGATGTCACGGCCGCCCCGAGACGGGCGAGCAGACCGGAGACAACGGGCATCGAGTACAGTCTCGACGTGCGGATTTTCTCCACCGACTCATCGGGGAGGGCATCGAAGGCGACGTGGTAGGAATATCCACGGATCGAGGGGCACACCTCGCGTACGACGTCGATGTCCGGGCATTCGTAGCTGATTCCGCTTTGCGACGACACCGGGTTGCGCCGCACCTCGACGATGGTGCCGCCGAGCATCGTGCGGTATCCGCCGCGGATAGTCCGGAACATCGACTCGACCGACGCGGCCCCGGATTCCTGGTCGGCGCCAATTCGCAGATCGACCCGCACATCGCGGACCTCTTCGGCCCCCGCAGCGCGGGCCCCGAGCATCAACAGGGCCGTCGACAAGCCCGGGCACAGGCCGAACCCGGTGAGCACGGGAACCCCCTCCCGCCGAGCATCCCCGTCGAGGGCCATGATCGCGCGGCGGGCGTCGATCGAATCGTTGACGTCGATGTACCCGGTGCCTGAGTCGATGCAAGCACGGGCGAGTGAGTCTGCATGCACCTCGAACGGGCCGGTGCAGTTGACCACCCAATCGTGTTTGCGGAAGACCCTGCAGATCTCGTTGTGGCCGGCGGCGATCCTCAGCGGGAAGTGCCGCCCCGGGCCATCGTCCGGTTTCTGCCGGGAAGTGTAGGCCAGCTCAATCCCATCGACGACGCCGAGCATCCCCCGGACGAGCCGTCCGGTGACGCCGGTACCTCCGGCCACCAGCACTTTCACGGGTTCGCCCGCGTCGCGGTCCCGTGCTTCCCCGCCGTTTCGTCGGTCAGTCATGTTCCATCTCGTTTCCCCGGTCCCGCGACCGGTCGATTCCTTCGGACGACGGGTCCGCTGCCCTGTCGTCCGTTTCCGGCGCCTGGCGCCGGCGTTCGATGTACTCCCCGATGAGGGCCCCGGTCAGCGCGGCATCCTCTCCGAGGACGAACGAATAGTGGTTTCCCGCGACGCCGGCGACGCAGAGGTCATCGACGAGGTGGTCCCGCCACTGGTCGTGGTTGTGAGCCTCGCCGTCATCGGGGAGAACGAACAACGCCTCCCTCACCCGACCCTCGGGCCGGTACCGGGTGCGGGCATCGATGAGCGAGCGCAGCGAGTTGAACTCCGTCGCCGTCACCCGGTCGCCGGAAAGCCCAAGGTCCTCCAGGAGCGTCGGTGCGACTGCTGCGGCCAGGGCACGCAGACGGGCCCCCCGTTCCCCGTCGGTCTCATCGACCCCGCCGAACTCCGCCCAGAGGCGGGCAACCGGCGTTCCGTGCGGGAGATCGGCGATCGAGGGCGCCACCCGGGACAGCAGCCCCTTTTCGGATTCCGCGCCGAAATCCCCGACGTCGACCGCGATCCCCGGAGCCAGGCTGTCGAGAAACACCAGCGCGGGATCAAGATCGGCCAAACGGAGCACCATCTCGGCCGCGATGGTGCCGCCGAGGCTCCATCCGACGATCGCCGGGGCGGCACCGTCGACGAGCACCTCGCGGACCCGGCCCGAGTAGTGGGCCGCGATGTCGCCGATGCCGATGACGTGGGGGAATGGTCTCTCGAACTCCGCGAAGCCGACGCCCCACACCTGCCCGCCACCGGGGATCGCGAGGGCCAGGTCTCGGTAGATGTCGACGGTGCCGAATCCGCCGTGGACGAGGAAGATCGGGCGCGCCTCATCGCCGCTGCGCAATAGGACCAGCGAACGGTCCGCGGCCGACGCGCCGGGGTCATCCGCGTCCCGCCGGTCGGTCGGCGTGGCCGTCGACTGGCCGACGAGCTCGGCCACGCCACGTGGCGTCGGCTTGGCCAGCGCTTCCGCGAGCGGCACCGACGCCCCAGTCATGTCCTGAATCCGCTGCATCAGATTCACGAATCCCAGGGAGTCGTAGCCGAGGAGGAACAGGTCGTCGTCCGCGCCGGCTTCGGCGCCGCCTAGGTCGGCCCGGACCATCCCGGTGATGACCGTCAGGTATTCGCGAACTCGGCCCATCAGGTCCCCGGATGCGGTCCTCGAGATCGCGCCCGACCTGTCGCGCTCCGCCGATGACGCGCCCGCGACGCCGTCGCCGATCGCCCCACCGCTGGAAGAAGTGCCCCCGACCGCCAGGCGCAGGCGCCGAACCTGGCCGACGCTCAGCGGCGCCGCTTCGGGGCAGCCCCCGGCGAAGCCCGACACCGACCTGATGTAGTGGTCGAAGATGTCCTCCACCAGTTCCGGTTCCAGGATCTGCTCGACGAAATCCCAGGCGACGTTGATACGCCCGCCGACCTCCATCACTTGGTTGTCCAACAACACCTGCGGGGTCTGGGAGATGGCGTAATCGACGTCACCCAGGACGTGGGCACCCCTGCCCGAGCCATCGCCTGCCGCGGAACCATTGCCGAACAGCAACGAGGTGTACACGAACGGCGCGATGGCCTGTCCGACGGGTAGGCCCCGGTGGCGCGCGATGGCGCCGAGCAACGACACCCCGGAGTACCCGGCCGCCATGTGCCCGAGCAGCCGGTCGCGCAGTTCCGCCGTCCACCAACGGAGGTCATAGTCGGCGGCCGCTTTCACCGGCATCAGAATGACGCCGGTGAAATCACCGAAGACGCCGGCGAAGTCGGCGATTTCGGGATCACGGTTGTACGTGGTGATGTTGATGCCGACCGAATCCCCCCTCGACCACAGCGACAGGCTCGTCGCATAGCAGGCGAGAAGCAGTGCGGACACGCTGCCGTCGGCGGCGCTGGCCCGTTCCCGCAACAGTGCGGTTTCCGCAGCGGTGAACGTGTGCGACAGGCGACGCATCCGCGGCACATCCACGTCCGCGGCCGCACCGATTGATGGAAGGGTGTTGCCGGGCGGGAAGTCCTCGACCACCGTCCGAGTCAACGTCTCATCGCCGCGCCCGACCGCCGAAGCCTCCCGGCGCTTCATCTCCAAGACGTACGTGCGGTAGTCGCCGGTGACGGGCGGAAGCTCCGTTCCCCGGTACAGCTTGTCCAGGTCGTCGATGAAAATCCGTTGGCTCGCCCCGTCTCCGATGATCATGTCCACGCTGAAGAACAGGCGGTGCCGCCCGTCCGGGAGCGCGAACGCCGACAGATGGAACAAGGGCCAGCTGCCCAGATCGAATACCTGGTGGCTCAGCTCATCGCGCTTGCGCCGCACCGCCTCGACCACGGTCGCCTCATCGGCGGCCCGGTAGTCGGCGACGGCAATGCGGTAGCGCGGAACCTCCGGCAGGATCCGCTGCGTGGCTTGTGCGGTGAACACGACGCGCAGCATCGGATGCCTGCGGATGAGGTTGTCGAGGGCGTCCTCCAGGCGGTCGATGTCGGTACCGGGTTCGGTGACGGATTCGATGTAGTAGTGCTCGGTGACGCCGCCCAGCTCGAACCCGGAGTTCCGGCCGACGTAGTAGGCCTTCTGCATGTCGGTCAGGGGGAACGGCGCGTGGGGGTCGTCCCCGAATTGTTCCACCGGATCCTTCCCGTGGGCACTCGCGGAGGATTCCCTGGCGCCTCCTGCGGCTGAACCGGCACCGCCGGCACAATCGAGGGAAGACACTGCCTCGGCGACGGCTTCAGACTCGGCACCGGACTCCCGCATGGCCTCCGAGACAAGGCCGGCGATGTGAGCGATGGTCGGGTCGGCGATGACGTCGCGGAAACGGAGCCGGACGCCCGTCTTCTGTCGGATCGCGCGCATCATAACCTGGAATTGCAGGGAATCGCCGCCACGGCGGAAGAAGGACTCTCCCGCGCCGCACGCCGGATCCGCCGCACTCGTCGACGGGGCTTCCCCGAGGATCTCGTCGAAGACTCCGGACACCAACTCGATCGCCCCGGGGGCGGCGGCGGAACCAGCCGCGCCCGCGGCTCCGGACTCCGCCCCGGCGACCTCGCCATCGGCCGTTGCCCCGCCGCCAGCGGCTCCGACGTGCCTACGAATTTCCTCCTGATCCAGTTTCCCGTTGACGGTGACGGGCAGGTGCGCCACGGGTAGCAGGACCGTCGGTACCATGTACGCTGGCAAGCAGCGGGCGAGCTCGGCCCGGACGGCATCCCGCGAGCCGGTCATGTCGTCCGCCGGAACGTAAAGGCACGCCAGGAGTCCCCGACCGCCCGATTCGACGACCGCCGCCATCGACGCGGTCACCAGGCCGGACCGCTCGAGGACCGATTCGATTTCTCCGAGTTCGACGCGGAAGCCCGCGATTTTCACCTGACGATCGCGGCGGCCGAGAAATTCCACGAAACCCTCCGCGTTGAAGATGCCCACGTCTCCGGTCCGGTAGCAGCGCCCGATGCCTGGGACATCCCCGAAGGCGGCAGCGGTCCGCTCCGGATCGGCCGCATACCCCTGCGCGACGCCGAGACCGCTGATGTGGATTTCCCCCGGCACGCCGACGGGGCAATGCACCCCGTCGGGCGCGAGCACGTGGATGCCCTGGTTCGCCAGCGGGTACCCGTAGGGAATGCGGTTTTCCAAGCTGTCGCGTTGCAGCGGGCAGTGGATGGACCAAATGCTTCCTTCGGTCGCACCGCCGAGGCTATTAATCGACGCGTTCGGGAACATGTCCATGGCGCGCGCCGGAAGCCCCGCTGCGATGCGATCGCCACTGAGCAATACGGTGCGCACATCCGGGAACACGTCGTCGTCCGCCGCCCGGACCAGGGCGAGTTCCAAAAGGGCGGGCGCGGAGTTCCACAGCGTGACCCGCTCTTCCCGCAAGACGTCGAGGATTTCATCGGCGTCGCGCTCGTCTCCGACCATCGTCACCGTCGCGCCTGCCGCAAACGCCCCGAACACGTCGTAGACCGACAGGTCGAATCCCAGCGACGACAATCCGATGATGCGATCGGCGGAGGTGACCCCATACCGCCGGTTCACGTCGAGGATGGTGTTGATGCAGTTGCGGTGACTGATCCGCACACCCTTTGGCCGGCCTGTCGTCCCCGAGGTGAAGATGACGTAGGCAAGGTCGTCAGGGGCAGTGCCAAGCGAAGGGTGCGCACCCGCGCTGCCCGCGCGGTCGCAGACTTCCGCGGCTGCGGGCTTGCCGACGCCCGCCACTCCGCTTCGGTCCAGTTCATCGATCACGCCGGTGTCCAGAATCGGGCCCGACGCACCTGAGGCTTCCACGACGTATTCCTGTCGCTGGGCCGGCATGCCCGCGTCGACGGGCACGAATGCGGCTCCCGCACGCAATGCGCCGACCATGTTGACGATGTCGTCGGGATGCTTGGTGTAGCGCACGATCACCGCGTCCCCCGCCCCGACGCCGGAATCTGAGAGATGGCGGGCGATGCGTCCGGCCCGGGCCCAGACCTCTGCGTAGGTGTACGAGATGCCCCGGGCGGCGAGGCGCACGGCCGGCGCGTCCGGAGTCGCCGCGTATGCGGCTTCGACAAGCGAAACCAGGGTGTCATCGTGGATCGGGCCCGCAGCGTCGTTGTAGCGGGCGACGGCCCCCTCCGTCTCCGCATGACGGATGGGCAGAGCCTCTCCCCCCTCCGCCACCACGTCCAGGGCCTCCGCAACGGCCCCGAACATCGCATCTACCGCAGGGAAGTAATCGTCGACCACGTCCCACGACAACGTCATCCCGCCCGATGCCGGCATCACTTGGATGTCGAGGCACACCTGCGCGGTTTGCGTGTAGATGCGTTCGATGACCGGGCTGCGCCCGCTGCCCCGCTCGCCGCCGAGGTAGCTGGTGAACACCACCGGAGCAGTGGCCTGGGTCTGATTGGCCGCGTCCCGGAGGAATCGCTGTAGCACCTCCACACCGGAAACGCCGCGGTGGGACAGCCCTTCGCGGATGTCCAGGTCGATCGTCTCCGCCAACCCGTCGATGGTCGCGGCTCTCCCGGCGTCGACGCCGACGAGCATCGATGAAGTGAAATCTCCCATCACCCTCGTGCCCGCGGCGAGGCCGCTGCGTTCGCTGACAGTCACGTTGACCGTCAACGCCGATTCGGGCAGCCACCTGCAGACGACGGCGGCGTTGACGGCCATTACCAGCGATGACAGGGTAACTCCAATGCGGCGGGCCCGTTCGCCGAGCTTGGCGGTGATCTCCGCGTCGAGCACCGTGTCCAAGCGCCGGGTCGACCAATCGTCGTCACCCCTCACGGCCGTCGGGAACTCCGGGCGCCGCGGCAGATCTGCGACCTTCTTCTCCCAATAGGCGAGGTCCTCGGCTCGTTTCCCGTCGCGCCGGCGCGCAGAGATTGCCGCCAGGGCATCCCCATATCTGGAAGCCGGAGCCGGCGGCTCCCCGGCCAGCAGGGATTCGAGCTCGTCGAAGAACAGGTACACCGAACCCGCATCCATGACGATCATGTTGAAGTAGATGAACATCCTGCACCCACCCGCATCTGCGAGCAGCCTCGCGGCGACCATGGGACCGTCCTCGTTCGACGATCGCGCCGCGGTTCGCATGTCCCGACGGATCTCCCCCACCGCCGCGTCGACATCGTCGCCGGATCCGACTACCTCGACGGTGGCGAGGCACGCGCCGGTCGGGCTCAAGACCCCGGCATCGACGTCGAGCCGATGGAACAGCACGTCGTGACGCCCGAAGACCGTCCGCACGGCCTCCTCCACCTGCGGCAACGAATAGTCGTGCCGGGATTCCGCGTAGATGTACGTCGCTTGGCCGCCAAGCTCGATGTCCTCGTCCGCGCCGAGCAGGTAGGCGGTCTGGATTGGATTGAGCGGGACTGCATCCGCGGGACCGGCCCCATTTTTGCCGGCACAGCCGTCATCCGACTCACCCGTCGCCACAGCGGGGTCGGCTCCGGCAGCGGCGCCTGCGGCAGATCCGGCATCAGCGCCACCCCGGGCGGCGTCGATGACGGCCGCCAAATCAGCGACCGTGACCCCGGGGTCCATCGCCGCGTAATCGATGGTGACCCCGTACTCGTCCTCCAGCGCCAGCAGCATCTGGAGGAAAGTCAGGGAGTTCGGGATGTGGTCGCGGAGTTTCACGTCCGCCGAATCCAGGTGCACGCCGATGGCGTCGGCGATGGACTCCGACAGCCTTTCGGGGGCGACTCGGGCCCCGGTGCGGGCTCCTCCCACGGCGGTAGATGCGACGGCCGGCGCGATCGTTTCATTGGTCATCGTCATCGCCTCAGAGCAGAGCCTCGAGCTTGCGGCGGAGCTTCTTGCCGTTCGACGCGACGGGCAGCTCGTCGACCCACAGAACCCGGGAGACGGGCACCCCGGCGACGCGCATCAGCTCGGTCGTCGCGGACCGGGTCACCGCCTGTTCATCGATCGGAGGTTCATCCCCGTCCGATTGCCCGGCACCGGTCGCATCGTCGGCCTTACGATCGGTCGGGGTCCGCCTGGCCAAGAACACGGCGATCTCCTCTTCGCCCGTGGCTGGGTTGCTCCGGCCGAGAACGACAACATCGCGGTCAAGCGCATTCTCCAGCACGGCTTCCAAATCAGCCGAATAGTAATTCCGGCCGTTGACGAAGATGATGTCCTTCTTCCGGCCGAGGACGAACAACTCGCCGTCGCGGAGAATGCCCATGTCTCCCGTTGCGAACGCCCCGTCATCGGTGAGCTCGTGCTCCACGATCCCCTCTGCTGTGATCGCGGCGCGGGTCATCGGAGCGCCGGCGATGTGGATTTCACCGACGGTGCCGTCGCCGAGGACCCTGCCCCCGTCATCGCGGATGGTCAACGAGATCCCCGGGACGGCCTTGCCCAAGGCGACGAACTCAGCTCCGGACTCGCTCTCGATGTCCTCGAAACGCTGCCCCGTGGCGATGCCCGTCCGATCAAGTCGCACCGTGGACAGACCCGAGTAAATGTCCCGGGTCGTGACCAGCAGGCAAGCTTCGGACATTCCGTAGGCGGAGGTCAGGGCATCCTCCCGGAGGCCCATGGCGGACATCGCCGCGAGGAACTTCCGGGCCAATGGAGCGTCGATGGGTTCAGAACCGCTCATCAGCTTCTGGACGTTGGAGAAGTCGTAACCGTGGTCATCCCCGAGGGGCCGGCGCTCGAGATGGCGCAGGAAATGCTTGAACGCGAAGTTCGGGCACACTGTCACCGTCGGCCGGTGCCTGGTCACGGCCTCGAACCACCTCGGGGGATCGGCGACCACCTCTGAAACCGGCAGCAACACCTGGTCGTACCCACGAAAAAGGGCGTAGACGTGGAAGCCGATCAGCGAAAGGTTGTGGGTCAAAGGCAGCCACGTGAGCATCTTGTTCTCGTACCGGTGCGCGTGGCGTGGGATCGTCGCGCGCAGACCGTTCAGCACGGACTCGTTGGTTACGATGACGCCCTTTGGCGATCCCGTGGAGCCGGACGAAAACTGGATGAGGGCTTCGCCGGCCGTCCCACCTCGCACCGGGAACGCGGGGACCGCCCCGGCGCCATCCCCGGAATCCACGTCCCCCGCCTGAGAGAAGTCCGATTCAGCATCACCCGGCATCGTCGCACCCGGTTCCGCGGCAGCGTCATTGACGATGGACACGTCGAGCAGCCGGTCCTCGCCCACGACCACGGCACCGTTTGCGCCGGTGAGCAGCGTGTGACTGCGTTCGTCGACCAGGATCGGGGCCCCGGGCATCATGTCCGAGAGCGTCCGCACCCTGTCGACGTCAACCGGACCCGACACCGGCGGCGCAAGCGCCGGAACCGCGCCGGCGTAGACGCAGCCCCAGAACGCCAGGATGAGCCCGCGGTTCTCCGAAACTTGGAAGATCACGCGATCACCGGGGCCGATGCCGGCTTCGGCCAACCGAGTCGCAGCCGCCACCGCCTCCGCATGGACCCGGCCATACGGGACGAAGACGTCCCGCCGATTCTCGACGAAGGTGATCCCCTTTTTCGTCTCATCGGCCTTGTCCCGAAGCACGTCGCTGATGGTCCGGATCGTGTTCATTGGTACCTCTTTCGGTTGTCGGCGCCATGCCGGTGCCGGGCGGACCGGGCCCGCATGGCGTGACCCGGAGGATGTGTCTGAAGGGTTGAAAGGGTGAAGCAACTGGGTGGGGCGCGTCTCCGCACAAGCTCGGAAACGCTCGCGGGCCCGGGACCCGCCGGTTCCGGGCGTCCGTCAAGTCACTGCGGACACCAGGGCGGCGACGAAGGCCGCGGCGGACGCTGCGGCCGCGAATCCGTCACGCACTCGCCAGGGGTGATCGGTGCGGAAGGTGCGCCGCGGATGGCGGCCGAAGTTGCGCATCGCCAGGGTCAAGGACAGCTTTTCGGCGCAGCGCACGGCGCTGACGAACAAGGGAAAGGCGATGCGCGCGGGCGTCGTCGCGCGAATGAAGCCGGAGCGGAAAGACTGCCCCGGTCGCATCGAGCGCAATCTAATCGCCCATGTCAGATGGGGGATTTCGCTGCGCAGGAACGCCGCGATGCTCACCCCGGAAATCGCTATGGTGCACCATGTGTAGGGCACCCGGAAGCGTTGCACCATGGCGTCGAAAAGCTCCTCGACGCGCATGCACGCGGAGACCAGGACCGTCCCCGCGAACACGGCCGTCAGCAGGAGTCCGTGATGGATGCCGTGGCGGACGGCCTCCGCCGGATCCCCACCGCCGTAGAACTCGGAGCGCCACCCGAGCAGGCCGAAGAACACCCCGATCAACAGGACGAGGAGGACCTTCCCCGCCGTCGCCCGAACGTCGCGCTCCGCGATTGCAGCGAGTGCGAGGAACGCGACCCCCGTCAGCGCGAGAACGGCGTCTCCGCCGGAGAGCAGCCCGGCGACGAGGACGAGCATCACCGCCGCGACGATCGTGATGGCGTTCAACCCCGCGCGCCTCCGAGCGGCGGATTCACCGGTCCAGGGGCTTTCGTCCCCGGACGTCCGTGCGCCGGCCGCGGGCAGTGCGCGATCCCGCCGGGACGACTCCGGGGCAGCCGGCACGTCGGCCGCAGGACCGGACCAGGCGACCTTCCCTTCGGCGACGATGCTCGCCCGATCCGCCCACGTTCGCGCGACACGGCGGTCGTGGCACGTGAACACAACGGTTCCGCCGGCCCCGGCGTATTCCGCCAGCGCATCCAGCACGATGCGCGCGCTCGGCGAATCCAGGTGCGCCAACGGCTCGTCGAGAAGCAGCAAACGGCGATTGGCCGCCACCGCCAGGAAGATGCCCAACCGTCTTTTCTGTCCGCCCGACAGGACGAACGGCGAGACGGGGTCAAGTGCCCGGGGGAACAGGGCTTCCCGCAGTTTCCGCAGCTCATCGGTGCCGAGTGGCCCGTGCGGGTCCGTGCCGGCCAGCGCGGAGTCGATTTCCGCGGCGACGGTCGCGCGGGTGAACTGGTGCTCGGGGTTCTGGAACGCCCACGACGCGAAGGCGTCGGGGACGCGCCAGGCGGACGCGCCGTCGATCCGGAGGTCCGCTCCCGCCTTCATCTGGCCCGACAGCACCGCCAGCAAGGTGGACTTACCGGCTCCGTTGGCGCCGACTAGGGCATGAATCTCGCCCCGTTCCAGTGTCAGATCGGCCCCGTTCAGGATCTTCTCCCCGCCTCGGGCCACGTGGGTTCCGGTCAAGGCCAGCAGTGGAACGGCATCCGCCTCCGATTCCGGATCGGTGCCATTCCCGGCCCTCCGGGACTTTCGCCGCCGGTCCGGACCGGGACGGTCCGGCGCTCCCGTGCCCGGCGTACTGTCGTCCGGCGTTCCGGTGGTCGCGGCCGTCGTCGCAATGCCCTTCACCGCGATGCCCTCCGGCGCTCGTTGGGCGGCGACGCTCCCGTCCACATCAAGGATTGTCACCGTGTCGACCCACCCGTCAAACGGGCGGAGGTCGTGCTCGATGAGCAGGATGACGCGCCCCGGAGCCCGCAATTCACGGATAGCGGCGAACAGCGACCGGCGACCATCCTCGTCGACGTGGGCCGCGGGCTCGTCGAAGATCATGACCTCCGGCGCACTGGCCACCGCACCGGCGATGGCCATCCGCTGGCGTTGCCCGCCCGACAAAGCCCACGGATCCTTCTCCGCGAGCTCTGACAGCCCGAGCTCCGCTAGGGCCTCGGCTGATCGCTTGGCGACGATGCCGGCTTCCACGAGGGAAAACTCGAGGGCCATGGACACGTCATCGACGACTCGGAGCGTGAGCACCTGCGTCGCCGGGTCTTGCCCGACGAAGGTGACCCGGTCCCGGTCCACGGGGCATTCGGTGCCGTCGGCATCGACGATGTGCACGGATCCGGCATGGTCGATGGGGATGTGCGAGGGTATCAGTCCAGCGATGAGGTGGGCCAGGCTCGTCTTTCCGCATCCCACGGGTCCCGTGATGGCGTTGATCGTGCCGAAATCGAAGGAGAGGTCCACCATGTCGGGTGCCCATCGCCCATCGGCGTGCCGCACTCCCGCGCCACTGACCCGCAACCGGGCCGGGGCCGTCCCGCGTGTCGCGCCGGCGCACGCGGGCGCTCCGCCGGTCATCGGGTGACCCCGCGGCTGCGGAGCCCCTTTGCGACGGCAAAGCCCAGGACCAAAAACACCAGGCTCGATGCCAAGGCTACGGCGAAGCTGATCAGGGCCATGGGCGTGGTCGGCGAGTCGACGCCGACGGCACGCGGGGCCATCGTTCCCATCAGCGCGGAGAATAACATCGCCGACGCCACGAACTGGGGACGCGTCCACCGCCGGTACAGGGTGACCATGAACGGAAGCTCGATGAGCAATCCTTCCATGATCAGCGCCCCGATCGCGGCGACGCCGAACGGGGTGGTCGCCGCGGACACGACGCCCATGGCAAGGCACGCGATGAGGCTCGCGCCAGGCTTGCGGACGACGATGAGGGGAACGACGCACGGCAGGAACCACAACCCGAGCGTCGCCGCGACGAGATAAACGTGGGCGATGCCGGCGAACACCTGCAGGTAGGTCAGGGGCACGACGATGAGAGACCCCGCGACGCCGATCGCGGCGGCGACGAGCATGTCGCGGGTGGATGGTCGGCCCCCCACTGCGACCGGTGCGGCGTGTACCAACCGCCCGTCGTCCGTCTGCGACGCCACCGCGTCGCCGTCGCCCGTCCCGTCCGGGCCCGCGTCCCCGACTCCCCCTCCGGAGAGGGGTTCTCTGGTCGATCCACGTTTTCTGTTCATCGTCGCCGCCTCGCTTCCGTTGCCGATTCCCGATCGGGACCATAACTTGAAACAGTATTAGGTTAGGCAATCCTTATCAACTTATGCCAGACTCGAATTATTGACTTTGCCCCCGTTCCCCCCCATTTCGTTGTTAGCAGTTCCACCTCAGGGCACCGAAGATTCATAGCCTGTCCACCCGATTGGGCGGGTTATGTTTATTTCCGTTCCCTCCGTCTGAAAGGACAGTAGAACTAGTCGCTGGCTTCGGTATGGCTTATTCCCGCCCCTGTCTGAAAATGATCCGGGGGTGATGCCGCCGAAGACAGTGACATACTCAAACTGCTAATAGGAACCTGACCCAGCCCAGGTGGTATGAGGTCTCACAGTAATGTAGATGCCAGTACTAAGTATGTCCGACCACCCCCAGCGATGAAGCTCAAATAGTCCAACTTCTAATTCATCGCTAGGAGGAACACACCCATGGCCTATGACTTCGTCATTGGCGTGGACGTCGGCAAATACTTCCACCACGCCTGCGTCCTCGATCCCCAAGGCAGACGCGCGTCAAGGTCAGGCCGACGCGATGGGCGCGAGCCTCGACATCGTGATCAGCTCTGACATGGGCAAGGGCGGCGCCATGGTCAACGGCCAGCCAGCTCTCGACGAAGGCATGAGTGCACAAGTGTGGGCAGTCATGGCTGACGGCGCCGTGGAATCGGCTGGAGTCATCGGCCAAGAACCCCACGACGACGTGTGGATGCCGCTGCCCGGTGGAACTGCTTCAGTCCTGGTAACCGAGGAAGTCGCCGTCGGCGCGGCGCAACCCACCGGCGCGGTGCTGGCCAACGTGACGCTCTAGTCCCAGTTCCGTCCCTTGGCGCGCTTCAGGCCATTCGCGTTCTAAAAACCACAAAGCCCCGACCCAAAGTGGATGAGACGCGGTGGCAGGCCTAGCGTTACTGCTATGACGTTGCCAAAGTTCGGTCCCGCTTGGGCCGGCGCTTTAATGGGAACCTCGATTGCGTCGAGTTTGACTGGGTTACATGGTTTTCATGTAGCCCAGGTCGTTTTTGCGCTCATCGCGGCGGGGCTCCTGGTCACATTCACCATCGGTGTGCGCAATGAGCCGCCCCGGCAGCAGAACATGGCGGCGTGGGGCATGTATTCGATGGGCCTGCTCGCGTGCGGCTCGGCGTGGACGGCACTCACGGGCAACGATGTGTTCCAGCTGGCGAGCTGGTGGATCGGCGCGCCACTGGCCATCATCGTGTGCTTGTGGCAGCTCTGGGGCTTGTGGAAGCAGTCCGCACGCTACACCGAGCCCGCGTTCCCG
>NZ_JRNG01000052.1:0-20000 GCF_000759055.1 Corynebacterium tuscaniense DNF00037
GAGCGCCGAGTCGCGCCTCAAGACACGCAAATAAGCCACATAACGAGCATGAACAGCCCGGTTCCCGACACAACGAAAAAGTTAAGGCCCGAGCTAAATGCTCGGGCCTTTACCTGGGTCTCTTAGGAGACAGGGCGCTCTTAAGCCGGATTAAAGACGAGCCAGAACAGCGTCAATGAGGTCCTTGTTGGCCAGGTAGAACGCGTTGTAGTCGTGGCGGTTGGCGTTGTAGCTCGCGGTGACATGGGCCGGAACCTTCAAGCCACGTGCACTCAGGGAGCGGGTGATGGTGTTGTACACCGCATCAACCTGGAGCTCGCCACCCTGTGCGGCCGGAGCTGCAGGGGCAGGTGCTGGAGCGGGAGCTGGGGCCGGGTTCACGTTGCGCGGGGTGGGGGCGGAACGCAGGCCAAGACGAGCGGAGCAAGCCGGCCATGCGCCCCAGCCCTGGGCGGCGAGGGTGCGCTCAGCGACGGCGATCTGCTGCTCGCGTGTTGCCTGGTGAGCGTACGGTGCAAACTGGCCACCGCCATGTGCGCGCCAGGTGCTAGCGGAGAACTGCAGGCCACCGTAGTAGCCATTGCCGGTGTTGATGTGCCAGTTGCCGCCAGCCTCGCACTGGGCCAGGCGGTCCCAGTCAGAATCCGGGGCTGCGTTAGCAATCGGATTGATCAGGGCGGTTGCCGCAACAGCTGCGGAAGCGCCAGCTGCTACCTTGGAAAACGTGCGGCTCTGCTTGCTGTGACGTCCCATATGGGTATTCAAGTTCCTCTCTTGTTAAGCGTTTGCGAGGTGAGCTGTCGGGTTCAGGCTGAGGTCTTAGTAAGGTGCCTGGCCGCGTGTGCGGCTTCACCCCAGCGGGTTTCACTGGCCGGTTGTGGCCGGTGAGGGTTCCCGCGGTGCACGGCCACCGAGGTGGGTTCGTGCGGGTGGGTCCCCCGCTTATGTCCTTATGGAGTTTGTCGCAGTGATCGCTGGACACAATTCAACGTGGCAATCATGCGATTAGGGTTGGCCCCTGTGAGGGCATGCCGGTAACTCTAGCTGTTTATAACGATTAGGTCACGTTGTTTTCTTGAATTGTTATTAATGTGACAAATGTGACGCACTTTCCGGGGTGACTAACTGCAGGAACTGCGTAAATGTAATCTTTGTGAGGTGTCTCACACGTCGTTGCGTGTGTCGCCAGAGTGCGGCACGGCGTAACTTTATGGGACCGCGTTGCGTGGCGGGTATACTCGCGGTTTTCACGCGAGAATAACGCGATACACATAAGGGTGTGACAACGATGCCAGTAGGAAAAGTGAAGTGGTTCGACGCCGACAAGGGCTTCGGTTTTGCCTCTAACCCGGGGGACGAGGATGTCTACGTTGGTAAAAACGTGCTGCCCGAGGGTGTGGATGAGCTCTTCCCAGGCCAGCGGATCGAGTTTGATTTTGCTGCCGGCCGTCGTGGCCCCCAGGCGCTGCGGGTGAAGGTGCTCGATGAGCCGCGCCGTCGCCCGGTGAATCGTCGCAAGCCAGCGGAGCTCAGCAGCATGCTTGCCGACGTCATGTCGATGCTGGAAACGCAGGTCCAGCCGGCACTTGATGCTGGCCGCTACCCGGAGCGGAAGGAAGGGCGCCAGATCGCGGAGATCCTGCGCGCGGTGGCGAAAGAGCTAGATTCCTAAGGCGCCGAAGGTGCCTTAGGCTGCTTCGGTGCTGAAAGCCCAGGTAACCATGACCGGGGTCTCTTCGCCAGCGCCGTCCTGGCCGACCATGAGGCAGGACACTTCCATGACAACAAGGCTGGCATTGGAGTTGGATTCACTGCGGATAGGCACATCTACTTCATCGGCTTCACCGGGAGTGAAGGTGCGTTCGCTGTTGGCCGCAGGGTCGTCGTAAATGCTGAGCAGTGACCACTGCAAAACGGAGACATCTTTGGGCACGCTGACGCGCACGGCATCAGCGCCGTCCGCGTCGATGGTGGCAACAGAGCCTTCTGGGCAGTTTTCCCCGAATTCACAGACACTGAACGGTGTGGTTGTGGCGGAGTTTTCACCGGCAGTGGCCGTCACTTCAATCTCCTGTGGCGGGGTACTGGGACGGTTATTTCGCCACTCCATGTAGAAGTACAGTGCGGCAACGATGCCCACGATCATCACCGCGATGATGGCAAGCATGGCTATGGAGCGTTGGTCCCGTGTCTTCTTGCTACCCATACCCAAGCAGTCTATCCGTGGCTTGAGTCCGGAATGAAGGTGACCCGGTACATGTCCGGCCAGCGTTTACCGGTGATGTAGAACTCATCGCCCTCGATGTGCGCGATACCGTTGAGTACGTGGTTGGGGTCCGGGGTGGCGTTGTTGGGAACACCAGAGGCATCAATAACCGCTTCTACTACTCCTGTGGTCGCGTCGATCCGAACGATGTCTGTGCTGGTGAAGATGTTGGCATAAATATCTTCACCCACGCACTCAAGCTCATTGAGCCCGCTTAGAGGTGAGCCGTTCAGCGTTACGGTGAAGCGTTCACGTTCCGCCAAGGTGTCCGGGTCCATGCGTCGCAGCTCGCTGGTGCCATCCGAGAAGATCACCTCACCGGCATCCGGCCGGGCACACAAGCCCCAGCCTTCACCCTCATAGGTAGCGCGACTGATTTCCTCGAGAGTTTCCGCGTCCCGTTTGATGGCGGTGTTGTTTTGCCAGGTGAGTTGCCACAGGGAGTCGTCGATAAGCGTGATGCCCTCCCCGAAAAATTCAGGGGCGAGATCCTGGCTGGCAAGCTCGCGCCCATCCACCGTGCTGCGATAAATGCGGGAAGCCCCTTCCATCCCGGTGCCCACATAAAGCGTGCCGTCTGGACCGAGCTCAAGTCCCTGCGTGAAGCTTGTTTCATCAAAAGGCAGCCGTTCCTCGATGTGGGCGGTGAGATGCAGGGCACCTTCATCACCCTGCTTGTGGGAGCCGGAACAAGAAACAAGAAGCGGCACGGCAAACAGCAGTGCAGCAGCGCGCGGAAAATGGGCCATGGGCTCTATCTTGCAACACGTCAGCCATAATGGTTGATGTGACACAAAGAAAGACCCGTCGCAACCGCGAAGCAAACAACACTCCTGCAAGCCCCTTGCTTGGTCAACGGGCGGTCAACGTTGCGCGTGAGGCGCTGCATGAGTTCGATCAGGGAAAAGTAGGGGAACATATTGGTGTCAGTGGCTTGAGTAGTAACACTGCTACGCACCGCTTTGAGGCAACCGTACCGGGCTACACCGGGTGGGAGTGGAATGCGGTGGTGGCCTGTGCAACGGGCTCGGATTACATCACGGTGAGTGAGGTTGCGCTTGTTCCCGCGCCCACGGGTGAAGCGCTGCAAGCGCCCGATTGGGTGCCATACTCGGATCGCCTCCGCCCGGGTGATCTTGGCCCCGGCGACCTGATGGAGCCAGCGCATGATGATGAGCGCTTGACAGCGGATTCCTTCGCGCCGGATGCCGTGACGTTCCCGGGCCGTGAGACCGCGCAGTATCTCACAAAAACTGGCCTTGATGCCGCAAAGGATCGATGGCGTCGCGGGGATTTTGGCCCCAATTCCGCGCACGCCTCTCAGGCGGCGCTGCAGTGTAAGACCTGTGCTTTTTTCATTCCGGCAGGAGAGCCGATCGGCTACAACTTCGGTGTCTGTGCCAATGAATACTCCGCCGATGGGCGCGTTGTCTCCGCCGCGTATGGCTGTGGCGCGCACTCAGAAACGAAGGTTGATTCCGAAGAACTTGATGCGGGCGGAGAGCTTTTCGACGATGAAAAGCCCCTCTTCTAACCCCACCCCTCAATGTGGTGACAGACACAGCTGCTCATTTTGTAAAACCGGCAACTAGGTGGGACGCTATCCCCGTCATGTTTCTGCTTCCGTGAGCCGGTGTGCGCCCCAAGTGGTCCCGTGCGTGGTTTGTGGGGGCGCTTTTTCCGTGTTAAAAGGACAAGTTTTTATGAGTTCGAACACCACAGATTCTGCGAAGGTGGAACATCTTTCGGAGAAGAAACCGGACGCTGAAGCGCGCTCTGGCCTGGACCGTTTCTTCCACATCTCGGAGCGGGGCTCCACGGTGGCTACGGAGGTCCGCGCTGGCGTGGTCACCTTCTTCGCCATGGCGTACATCGTCCTGTTGAACCCGTTGATCCTGGGTACTGGTGAAGACTCCGCGGGCACCGTACTGGGCATTCCGCAGGTTGCTGCCGCTACCGCACTGGTGGCCGGCGTCATGTGTATTTTGTTCGGCGTTGTGGCGAATTACCCGTTTGGTATCGCCGCTGGCCTGGGCCTGAACACCTTGGTGGCTGTCACCCTGGTGGGTACGGAGGGCCTGACGTGGGCACAGGCGATGGGCCTAGTGGTCATTGACGGTATCATTATCGTTCTTCTAGCTGTTTCCGGTTTCCGCTCCGCCGTCTTCCGAGCTATTCCGCCCTCGATGAAGGCTGCTATCGGCGTGGGCATTGGCATGTTCATTGCCATGATCGGATTCGTGGATGCTGGCTTTGTTCGCCGTATCCCTGATGCCGCTATGACCACCGTTCCAGTACAGCTGGGCATCAACGGTTCCATTGCTTCGTGGCCGACATTCGTGTTTGTTCTTGGCCTGTTCATCTGTGGCTTCATGGTTGCGCGCCGTATTCCGGGTGGCCTGTTCATCGGTATCGTGCTCAACACCACCATCGCCCTCATTATTGAGCGGGTCACGGGCGCCGGATCGTCCGCTGAGACCGGCCCGACGGGCTGGAATCTGGCTGTTCCGACTCTGCCGGACTCTTTCGGTGGCGTGCCTGATCTGTCCATCGTGGGCAACGTCGACCTGCTCGGTGCCTTTACTCAGGTTGGTGTTGTCACCGCTTCACTGCTGGTGTTCACCCTGGTGCTGGCTAACTTCTTCGACGCTATGGGCACGATGACGGCTCTGGGCCGTCAGGCAAACCTCACGGATGAAAATGGCGAGCTACCGGACATGAAGAAGGCGCTCGTTGTTGAGGGCTTTGGCGCTATCGCTGGTGGTGCTGGTTCTGCTTCCTCCGCAACGGTCTACGTTGACTCGTCTGCCGGTATCGCGGATGGTGCACGCACTGGTCTGGCCAACATTGTGACCGGCCTGCTGTTCCTGGCCGCCATGTTCTTCACCCCACTGTATGAGATCGTGCCGATTGAGGCTGCCGCACCAGTGCTGGTCATCGTTGGTGCACTCATGATGATGCAGGTGGGTGAGATCGAATGGTCCCGCTTTGATATTGCACTGCCGGCCTTTCTCACCATCGTGGCAATGCCGTTTACCTACTCCATCGCCCATGGCATCGGCATCGGTTTCATCACCTTCGCACTGTTCGCAGTGTTCGCGGGCCGTGCGAAGGAAATTCACTGGATCATGTGGTTGATCTCCGCGCTGTTCGTGGTGTTCTTTGCCATGGATCCGATCATGGCTGCGATCTCCTAAGTCACCCACGATTGGTAGCGCATGATCCCCATTACCGATCCCGCTGACCCGCGGTTGGATGTTGTCCGCGATTTGAAGAAGGCGGATAACTCCCGCGCGTACGTCTTCGGGGAAGGCCCGCTCGTTGCCGGTCGTGTGGTGGATTCGCGCTACCCGCTGCGCTGCATCATCGGGTTTGAGAAGAAGATTGACACCTTCCGCACTAAACGTGCGGAAGAAGGTCTCCCACCGATTGAGGCTCCGATTTACACCGTGACCCGTGAGGTGCTCGCTCAGGTTGTTGGGTATGACATGCACCGTGGGCTCATCGCGGTAGCGGATAGGGCAGGGGAGCCTGATGTCGGTGAGCTGCTAGATGCGCGCACGCTCGTGGTCCTTGAGGGGGTCGGCGACCACGAGAATATCGGGGCTATTTTCCGCAATGCTGCCGGCATGGGAGTGGGCGGTGTGCTGTTGGGGTCTGGCACGGCAGATCCTTTGTATCGCCGCAGCGTGCGCGTGTCTATGGGGCATGTGCTCCGCTTGCCGTTCGCGCATCTGGACGGCACATCCACCACGTGGCAGCGTTCGCTTGAACAGCTGCGCCAGGCCGGTTTCCGGTTGATTTCGCTCACACCCGATGATCGCGCCGTCCATCTCGCGGAAGCGCTTGTCGACGCCGCCGGTAAGCCCTGGCCCAAAGTCGCCCTCCTCGTCGGCGGGGAAGGACCTGGCCTGACAGAACATGCGATGCGTGCGACAGACATCCGTGCCCGCATCCCCATGGCGCCAGGCACAGACTCCCTGAACGTGGCAACGTCAGCAGCTATTGCGTTTTATGAACGCGACCGTGGGATAGTGGGGCTGAGCTAGCGGTCGGAGTGACGGAGCCGTTCTTTCACCGTCTGCTTGAGGTTGCGCCAGCGTCGCGTCACATCGCGCCCAATCCGGCGTGCCACTTTGGCGGAAGCGTCGGCGAGTTCTGCGAACTCGTCGTTCGTTTCTTCGGCTTCCTCATAGTCGTCATAATCTGCATTCGCTGAGGAAAACTTGGCGGCAACATCGGCGACATTCTTGGCCCCTGGGGTGCGTTGCTCCACCTTGGGTTCTGGGCGCCCGTCAACGGCGTAAGCCACCACATTGATGTCGGGGCCATCGGGGGAGATGTCCACACCTAGCCAACTGCGCTGGGCAGCGTGCATGAGATCAACTGGCTCAAAGGGCAGTGAGATACCACCGAGTTGATCGGCGCGTTCCCCAGCCCAAAACGGGGCTTCAAACCCATCCGGCAGCCCGAGGTCTTCGATGAGCTCATTGCGCGTCGCGCACAGGGAACGGCGCACCGTATCCCCATTGAAGCGGGCAAAACCGGCGTAGCCCTCGCCTTCGTCGATGCCCTCCGCAAAGACGAAAACATCCGCTGCGGGCACCGCCCGGCGAAGGTTGGTGGGGATGTCGGAGAGCTTGCCGCAGTCGTCGATATGCGTCTGCAGGACAGCGACCCCCGGATAGCCGGCAATGTAGAACTCATCACGGCTACTGGGCGCAGAGCGGTTTAGCGGGAACTGGCCAATCGGCGTGATTGGCCAGCGCGGATTGAGCTGCGCGAGCAATTTGCGGCCAAAGCCACGGTCAGCGTGTGGCTCTGCTTCCAATACCGCGGCCGAATCAGCGGCGTTGATGTACCAGAAAGTGACTACGGCTGAGACTCCCATAAAGCCCTACTTCTTCGGACGCTTCGTGTTCGTGCGCACCCCAAGAAGCACGTCCTCCCAGTGCGGCGTGACAGCCTTACGCCGGCGCTTCTTCGGTTTCACATGCTCCTCCGGGATGTGCAGCACGTCGCCTTCCGCGAAAAGATCAGGCTGGGCGTGGTGCGTCTGTTGCCGCTGTTCGGCAGGAGCAGCGGGAGCGTCCTGCTCGTAATTCACTGCCACGGCGGACAGTGAACGCACCGGCTGTGCAAACGAGGGGTCGATCAGATCCGCTGCAACCGCATCGCGCGGTTCCGTAGTGGGGGCAGAGCCCATTGTGCGGTGGAAAGACCATTCAGCGCTGTGCTCCTGCAGGCCAGCCTGCCACGTCAAGCGCACCACCCACGGTTCGCCGACGTTCCGGACCGCATCCCACGTGGCCTCGGACAGGGCGTGACCGCGGGAAGAGAAGCTCAACGCGAGGACCTCATATAGCGTGTCCGGCGCCGGACCATCTGCACGGACCGGATGGGACTGCTTCGCAACCTCCGCAACCTGGGCGCGCTCCAGCAACACCGGATGGGCATACGGCTCCACGCGACTAATGGCCACGCCCATCTCCTCAGCGAGTTCCTCAGTGCTTGCTCCCGCACGGATTCGTGCCTGAATATCCTTCGGGCGCAGCGATAGGGGAGTGGCAAACAGCGGGTCCGGCTCCGCAGGCGTGCGTTCGACGGGGGAAGACTTTGTCTCGGGATTTTCAGGCTCCGGTGTACAAAGTGTCAGGTTTGGCCCGCCACGTTCTTCATTCTTCGCTTCCTCGACAGGCTCAGCTTCGGCGACCTCAAGGTTCTCATCATCCTCGTCAGAACCGCTGTTCACGGAAGCATCGTCGACGGTGGTGAGTGTCGGTGCGGCCGGCGGGACAAGGTCCTCGCGTGAAATGCAGAACTTCTCTCCGTCAAGGGCGCGCAGCACCCACAGAGAGTCGGTCGATTCGTCCGCAACAACAAAGAGCTCGCGCATCGCTGTCTCCTTACACCTAAGTCAATCAAAAAGACAGCTTAACTGACACGCAATCTCTTATTTGGTTGCGGCGGTAGGGATTTCACTCTTTACTTCTCGCCGACGCCCTGGGACAGCATGAAGTCAATTGCACCAGTGAGCTTGACTACGTCCTCGGTGTCAATCGCCGGGAACATGCCGATGCGCAGCTGGTTACGGCCCAGCTTGCGGTACGGTTCCACGTCGAGGATGCCGCCTGCGCGCAGAGCCTTAGCCAGCTCAGCGGCGTCGATGGAATCATCAAAATCGATGGTGCCCACAACGTAGGAGCGCTTGTCTACATCCGCAACGAACGGCGTTGCGTGCGCATTGCCCTCCGCCCAGGAGTAGAGCGCATCCGAATTTGCCTTGGTGCGGGCAACCATGCCGTCCAAGCCACCATTGTCATTCATCCACTTGACTTGGTCTGCCAGCATGAGCAGCGTCGCCACAGCAGGGGTGTTGTAGGTCTGGTTCTTGCGGGAATTATCCACAGCAGTCTGCAGATCCAGGAAGGCCGGGATGAAACGACCGGACTCCTTGATCTTGGCAATACGCTCAATGGCAGCCGGGCTCATGGCCGCGAGCCACAGGCCACCGTCTGACGCGAAGCACTTCTGCGGGGAGAAGTAGTACGCATCAGCATTTCGCATATCGACGGGTAGGCCACCGGCGCCCGACGTTGCGTCGATAAGCACGAGCGCATCAGTATCCGGGCGGATGACAGGAACCATGGCACCGGTGGAGGTCTCATTATGAGCCCACGCGACAACGTCTGCGTCGGTGCCATCCAGCGCGGAAGGGGAGGGGGCGCTGCCCGGCTGCGCCTCAACCACCTGCGGCTCATCCAGCCACGGAGCCTGCTTGGAGGCCTTAGCGAACTTGGAGGAGAACTCACCAAACGTCAGGTGTGCAGACTTCTTCTCAATCAAGCCGAAGGTCGCCGCATCCCAGAAAGCGGTGGCACCGCCGAGGGACAGAATAATCTCGTAGCCCTCGGGGAGGGAGAACAGCTCTGCAAGACCCTCGCGGACCTCACCCACAACATTCTTCACCGCAGGCTGGCGGTGGGAGGTACCAATGATGTGTGCACCGTTAGTGATCGCGTCCAACTGGGAAGGGCGAACTTTGGAAGGGCCACAGCCAAAGCGGCCGTCGTGAGGTGAAAATTCTTGCGGAAGAGCTGGATACTCGGACATTCGGGACCCTTCTTTCAGGCTTCAAAATGGCATCGGTGTGGCACTAACTCTAGCCCGCGGGGGTAATTGTGGTGTAACGGGGGAAGTGGAGTTTTTGTCTCTACCGTCACATCCTCAGGGCGCGGTCCTGATAGAGTGAATTCATGCCAATTCTGGCGCTTGGCTCGTGCTTAGCCCGTAGGTTATTTTACCTGCGGAAACTAGCCGCAGGCGTCGCTCAACGACTCTTTGAAAGGTTCATTGTGGCTTCTGAGAACAACGACAAGGTAGTACTCAACTACCCCGGCGGCGAGTATGAGATGGATCTCATCCGTGCCTCCGAGGGCAATGACGGCTTCGTGCTGGGCAATCTCCTCGGCCAGACCGGCCTGGTCACCTTTGACCCGGGTTACGTGTCCACGGGTTCCACCGAGTCCAAGATCACCTACATCGACGGTGACGCAGGCATTCTGCGCTACCGCGGCTACGACATCGCTGACCTGGCTAACAACGCCACGTTCAACGAGGTGTCCTACCTGCTGATCAACGGTGAGCTGCCGACTGAAGAGGAGCTAGAGACCTTCTCTAGCAACATCCGCCACCACACCCTGCTGGATGAGGACTTCAAGGCTGCCTTCAACGTCTTCCCGCGTGACGCACACCCGATGGCTGTGCTGGCCTCCTCCGTCAACATTCTGTCCGCTTACTACCAGGACCAGCTCAACCCGCTGGATGAGGAGCAGCTGGACAAGGCAACCGTTCGCCTCATGGCAAAGGTGCCGATGTTGGCGGCATACGCTTACCGCGCATCCCAGGGTAAGCCGTACATGTACCCGAACAACGCTCTGAGCCCGCGCGAGAACTTCCTTCGCATGATGTTCGGTTACCCGACCGAGCCGTACGAGGTTGACCCGGTTGTTGTGAACGCCCTGGACAAGCTGCTCATCCTGCACGCTGACCACGAGCAGAACTGCTCCACCTCCACCGTCCGCATGATCGGTTCCGCACAGGCAAACATGTTCGTGTCCATCGCTGGTGGCATCAACGCTCTGGCTGGCCCGCTACACGGTGGCGCTAACCAGGCTGTGCTGGAGATGCTCGAGGATATCCAGGAGAACAACGGTGGCGACGCTTCTGACTTCATGAACCGCGTGAAGAACAAGGAGAAGGGCGTCCGCTTGATGGGCTTCGGCCACCGCGTGTACAAGAACTACGACCCGCGCGCTGCCATCGTCAAGGAATCCGCACACGAGGTGCTCAACCACCTGGGCGGCGACAGCCTGCTTGACTTGGCTATGGAGCTCGAGGAGATCGCACTCAAGGACGACTACTTCATCGAGCGCAAGCTGTACCCGAACGTGGATTTCTACACCGGCCTGATCTACCGCGCCATGGGCTTCCCGACGGATTTCTTCACCGTCCTCTTCGCCATCGGCCGTCTGCCGGGGTGGATCGCTCACTACCGCGAGCAGCTGGCAATGAACTCCAAGATCAACCGTCCACGTCAGATCTACACCGGCGCAACGCAGCGTGAGTTCGTTCCGCGCGATCAGCGCTAACGCTCCTTCGGTGTGACTAAACAAGCACGCTGAAGACAGCGAATCCGCCGAAAGCGGGATGCACCGTATAATCAGGGGCTCACCGTTTCGGCGGTTTCGCGTTTTACAAGCGGGATACCCAAACCAAGGAGAAATCTTTCATGGATAAGCCCACTATTGACGTACCTCAGGATCCGGCACCGGCCGGCCTAGTGATTGAGGACATTGTTGCCGGTGACGGCGACGAAGCGAAGGCAGGTGGCATGGTCAAGGTCCACTACGTGGGCGTGGACTACCAGACCGGCGAGGAGTTTGATAGTTCCTGGGACCGTGGCGAGGCTGCTGAGTTCCCCCTGACCGGACTCATCGAAGGATGGCAGCAAGGCATCCCCGGTATGAAGGTGGGCGGGCGCCGCTCGCTGACCATCCCGCCGGAAATGGCCTACGGCCCCGCCGGTGGCGGACACCCGTTGTCGGGCCGCACCCTCATCTTTGTCATCGATCTGCTTGAGGCGAACTAGAACAATGGTTGGTACCCTTTCTCCCCGCGACATTCCACATGCCACCTTGAACGATGGTCATGAGTTACCTCTTGTGGGGCTGGGTACCTACAAACTCACCGGCCCGGACACGGTGAACATTATCCGCCGGGCCATCGACTGCGGTTACCGCCACTTTGACACTGCCTCCTTGTACGGCAATGAGGCAGAGGTAGGCCGCGCAGTACGTGAGGCGATCGCGGCGGGGGATGTGGTGCGTGAAGAACTGTTTATTACGTCCAAGCTATGGAACGATGATCAGCCTCGTGCCACGGAAGCTTTCCACGAATCGCTGCGTCGGCTGGACCTCGACCACGTGGATCTGTTCATGGTCCACTGGCCGTGGCCCCAAAACGGCACCTTTGTCGCCGCATATGAAGCACTGCTAGAACAGCGTGAAGCAGGGCTTATCAGGACAGTGGGGGTAGCGAATTTTTACGAAGAAACACTGGATGAACTCATCGCAGCAACGGGGGTCGCACCTGCCGTGAACCAAGTCGAACTTCATGCCGGTTTCACGCAGCCGGAATTACGGGACTACCACGCCCGCCACAACATTCTCACGGAGGCATGGGCGCCGCTGGGCAGGGGAGAGATCCTCGACAGCTCTCAGATCACACAGGTTGCTGCTGCCTACGGCGCAACACCCGCGCAGATCGCCCTAGCGTATCTCGTTTCCCAAGGGATCTCTGTCATCCCGAAGACGAGCAGTGCGCAGCGTCTTAAGGGGAATATCGCGGCTGCCAGCATCACGCTTGACCGCGAATCTTTGGATCTCCTCGACACTATCCCTGGTGAACGCCAGTCTAATGATCCGCGCATGTTCCCTGGATAGTGGTGGGGAGGGGACGCCGATCAGCAATGCTCTGGGTGGGGCTAGTCAACGGGGGTGACTTTTGGAAATTTATTTAATTTAATTGGCAAAACTGTCTCCCGGTTGTGTGTTCTAGGTTACTTTTTTCACATCCGATTCATTTTTCCGAAAGGAGTAGCCATGGCTGAAGGCTCGCCCGCTGTAAAACAGCGACGGGAACCAACGCCTCAGGAATTCGTGGAAATGCAGGCTAGCCCGCAGTTCCAGGAACTGCGAAGCACCTACCGCAAGTTCACATTCCCGGTGTCTATCGCATTTTTCCTCTGGTACATCTTCTACGTCGTGTACGCCACATTCTGGCCGGAGGTCATGGCGAAGCCATTCCTGGGTATGAACGTAGGTCTCTGGCTGGGTGTCGCCCAGTTCATCACTACGTTCCTGATTACCTGGGCATACGTGGTGTATGCCAACAAGAACATTGAGCCGCGCGCAGCGGCGATCCGCGAAGAGATGGAGGGCTAAGACATGAACCCTGACGTATTCATCCTGGCCCAAGAGCAAACCGCGGCAGCCGGTAACCCGATTCTCAACATCGCTGTCTTCGCCGCATTCATCATTGTCACAATGGCAATTGTGACGAAGGTGGGTAAGTCCACCTCCGAGGCCTCTGACTTCTACACCGGTGGTGCCCAGTTCTCCGGTACCCAGAATGGTCTGGCCATTGCCGGCGACTACCTGTCCGCTGCATCCTTCCTAGGCATCGTCGGCGCCATTGCTCTCTCTGGCTACGACGGCTTCCTGTACTCCATTGGCTTCTTCGTCGCATGGCTGGTGGCCCTCCTGCTCGTGGCGGAACCACTGCGTAACGTGGGCCGCTTCACCATGGCTGACGTGCTGTCCTTCCGCCTGCGACAGAAGCCGGTGCGCGTGGCAGCTGCCTTTGGCACCCTCTTTGTCTCCCTGTTCTACCTCATCGCCCAGATGGCTGGTGCCGGCTCCCTGGTGTCCGTCCTCCTGGACCTGCACACCTTCAGCGCTCAGGCAATCTGTGTTGCGATCGTTGGTGTGATCATGATCGCCTACGTTCTCATCGGCGGCATGAAGGGCACCACCTATGTTCAGATGATCAAGGCAGTGCTGCTCGTCGGTGCGGTGGCGATTATGACCATCCTCTGCTTCATCGCAGTCAAGGGTGGCATGAATGCACTGTTCGACAAAGCCGTGGAAATGCACGCCGGTTCCGAGCACATTCAGAAGGCTGGCTATGAGGCGTCTGAGATCCTCCAACCGGGCCTGAAATACGGCGGCTCCTTGACTAGCCAGCTCGACTTCATCTCTCTGGGTCTGTCCCTGGTTCTGGGTACCGCTGGTCTCCCACACGTTCTCATGCGCTTTTACACCGTGCCTACAGCCACGGAGGCACGTAAGTCCGTGACCTGGGCAATCGTCCTCATCGGTGCGTTTTACCTGATGACCCTGGTTCTCGGCTACGCCGCTGCTGGTCTCGTTGGCCCGGACACGATCAACGCTGCACCGGGTAAGGCGAATGCTGCCGCGCCACTGTTGGCTCTGGAAATCGGTGGTTCGGTCTTCATGGCCGTTGTGTCCGCCGTGGCCTTCGCAACAGTGCTCGCCGTGGTGGCTGGCCTGGCTATTACCGCCTCTGCCTCTATCGCACACGACATCTACAACGCTGTGCTTCGCGACGGGCAGGCGTCCGAAGAAGAGCAGGTCCGTGTCTCCCGCGTCACCGTGGTTGTCATCGGCATCCTGGCCATCGTCCTGGGCATCCTGGCAATGCGTCAGAACGTTGCCTTCCTTGTATCCTTGGCGTTCGCCATCGCGGCATCCGCTAACCTGCCGACGATCCTTTTCTCCCTTTACTGGAAGCGCTTCAACACCGCTGGCGCAGTGGCTTCCATGTATACGGGCCTCATCGTGGCGCTGGTTCTCATCGTCCTGTCCCCGGCAGTCTCTGGCAGCGAAACTGCAATGTTCCCGAACGCTGACTGGGCTATCTTCCCGCTGACCAGCCCGGGTCTCGTGTCCATCCCGGCTGCGTTCCTGGCTGGCATCATCGCCACCTTCGTAGGCAAGCCGGACAAACTGGATGAACTCCAGGCTGAGATGGAAGTCCGCTCGCTTACCGGTGTTGGTGTGGAGGCCCCAGTGGACCACTAAACACGAGGCGACGGTTTCGGGCGCTCGCCCCAGCGCATGCTCCATGCGGAAGAAGGAGGCCACCCTGGCGGGTGGCCTCCTTTGTGTTTGCGGTGCATAGCCATGACCTAAACCCAGCTTTCTAGATCCAGCTTATTGGCGGTTTTGGGCTGATTAGCTGGTCCTGAATAGCTGGGTTTAGCTAGTGGGTTTCGCCGTTGCCCTACCGGATGAACTGCCGCGCGAAGTTCACGGCGTTTTGAATGTCTTGTCCGCTGATGTTGGATGCGAAGCGCTGTGCCTCTGAAGACAAGGCCTCCGGGGAGGGGTTGGTGAAGTTGGGCAGGGAGGAGTTCTCCGGAATGCGGAAACCTGGTGCCGGTGCGGCAGGGGTAGTGGGCTGGCCCGGTGCCGAAGTAGGGGACGGGGCGACGACGCGACCGCCGGCCTGCCACTGGCCCCAGTCGGCGGTGTAGACATTATTGACGTCGCACTGCACGCCATCGATGGTGACCTGCCAGCCGGCCTTCTGGTGAATGTTGGCGCGCGGGTGCAGCTTGCCACCGGAACCCCAGTCATGCTGCCAGTAGTATGAGCCGATGCCATCCTGGACGCACCACTGGATAGTGTTCCAGTTGCCGTACACGCCGGTGAGGAGGCCGGCTGCTGCGAGACGCTCGTGGAAGGCGCGCAGGTATGGGCGGATCTGGTTTTCGTACTGGGCGCGCGTGGGGTTGTCATCAATAGCGACGTAGATTGGCTTGCCGTTCGGTCCGCCTGCTGCGCGGTGCAGGTTAATCGCCTGTGGGGCGTGGACGGTGGCACCGGCTGCGCCGGCGAGCCAGTCGGCTGTTCCCGCACGGCCGAACTGGTAAACGGATGCGGTGAAGAGGCCGCTACCAGCGAAGTCTTGTGTTTCTTTGAGTCCAACGGGTTTGCCCAGCATCCATGCCGCGCCTGGGCGACGCTGGGAGACATAGCGCACGGCGCCCATGTGTCCGGCTGCCTTGACGGCGCGGGCGGAGGGTACGCCGGCGGAGTAATCGAGCACAGTACCAATGGGGCGCCCTTGTGCGATGGCGTTGGGGAGGTGGGATACGCCGACGAGTCCGGCAGTGCCTAGCACGGTGGCCAGGGTGGCATTGCCAAGGAAAGAGCGGCGGGAGATGCTGGTGGAACCGGGACGGTTCGATTTAAGAGAGTTATTCACAGCAGAAACAATAGCACCATTTATAACAAAATATAACAATGGTCACTTCTGAAAGTGATGGTGAAAAGGTTGCCGTGAAGTATGCCTGTCTTTGCCAGTCCGGATGTTACGGGCTACGGTTCAAGTTATGAATACTTTTTTCACTGGTGAACAGTCCCCAGGTCTTATCGACTGGAGCAATATGCCGACCTACAACACAATCATGGCCCTGGCCGTCGGCGCTGGCCTTATCGCCGTGGCCATGTTCTTCCGCGATTTTCGCAACGGAAAGCTCGAGGGGGTAGAGGGCTACGCATTGACCTTCGGCGCGCTGGCCCTCATTCTTTTCCCGACTGGCCTGCACATGTCCCTGACCTGGCCACTGGCGCCAGACTTCGCTTTTGACAACATTGTCTTTGGTGAAACGTCGCTGGGTTTCAGTGTGCTCCTGGGCGCTGCGGCCTTCTTCCTGTGGAACAAGCGCGAGTACTACGCGGTTGGCTCTGAGGCGAGCTTCCACGGCGCGATGAAGACGCTGCGCCCAGCCACGATCTTCATCGCTGGCCTTGGTCTTGCCCTGTTTGGTATCGCGTTGGCTGGCGTTGTGTACACATTGTTTGCTGCCCCGGCTGAGGAACCGATCTCCGGTGCATTCGCAGACTGGCCGATGATGGAGGCAAGCTTCCTTGGTGTGCTGTTCACCATGGTTGGTCTTGGCGCTGTGCTGCTTCCATTCGCTGTTCGTAGCACGAACGAGGACACCATTTCGGGCCTGTTCAAGACTATCGAGTGGCTGTGGCTCATTTCGGGTGCGATCTGGCTGCTGTTCGGTGCCATGAACTTCTACACCCACATCGGTCTCATCGTGAACACGATGTAAACCACGCGGACTTTCATCCCCGCGTCGCCTCCCGGAAGCGGGAGGGGATGTGGGGATTTTTGGTGGGTGGCGGGGAGCGTCGATAAGCAATATGCTTTCCATTATGGAAAGTAAGCAGATCGATCCGAGCGCTGCACGTGACGCGCTTGAGGCGGTCCGTGAAGTCGAGGCACACGCCGCCAAAGTGCCCATCCCGTGGCCGATGATCGTGGCTGTTGGTCTTGTGTTCGGCCTTGGCATCGGCCTCATGCTGGCGGGCCAGGTGTGGGGGCTGCTAGTCCTTCTTGCATCGCTGTTTCTCATGATGGTCCTTGAGTTCAGCGGCAAAAAGGCCGTGCGCACAGCCATGAAGCAGGACGTGCAGCCAGATGAGGGGGCGTGGAGCTGGAAGCGGTTCTTCACATTCATGGTGCTGTACGCGGCGGCGTACATCGGAATGCAGGTCTTCGCGGACCGCTACCCGGACGGCAATCTGATCGTCGGGGTCACTGTGGGAGTTCTTGCCGCCGCTGTGATGATCGCGGGCTACGGCCTGACGTGGAGGAAATACCATTGATCGACCCGGTTATTCATCCGCTCAACCGCCTGAAGATCTGCGCAGCCCTGCGCGCTGCCGGTGCGACGGAGGGGGACGTTCGCCGCGAGATGCGCTTTGCGCGGCTGCGGGAGATCACGGAGCTCTCCGATGCCACGCTGTCGAAGCAGCTTTCGGCCCTCGAGGAGCACGGCTACATCACCCGTTTCCGCGAGTACGGGTCCAGTCGCGCGAAGGACACCGTGTGGGTCACGCTCACGCGCGCGGGGGAGCAGGCCCTCGAAGGTCACCTCGAAGCACTCAAGCGCTACGCTGAGCCGCATGACTCGCCTGATCCGAACACCCGCTGAGCTTCAGCAATTGCTTATCGGCGCCCCCGGCGTCTCCCTCGTGCCCACCATGGGTGCCCTGCACAGTGGTCACATTTCGCTCGTCCGTGAGGCTAAGAAGTTGGGCAATCCGGTCGTGGTGAGCATATTTGTCAACCCGCTCCAGTTCGCGCCGGGCGAGGACCTGGATGCGTACCCGCGCACCTTCGACGAGGACCTGGCCAAGCTCGAGGCCGAAGGCGTGGACGCCGTCTTCGCGCCGAGCGTATCCACGATGTACCCCCACGGCCCCCGCACCACCATCCACCCCGGGCCTTTGGGTTCTGTCCTCGAGGGCAAGACCCGCCCCACTCACTTCGCGGGCGTGCTCACCGTGGTGGCCAAACTGTTCTGCCTCACCGGCGCCACCGACGCGTTCTTCGGAGAGAAGGATTACCAGCAGCTCGCGCTCATTCGGCAGATGGTGGAGGACCTGCACCTGCCCGTGCGCGTGCACGGCTGCCCGATTGTCCGCGAGGACGGTGGCCTGGCGCTCTCCTCCCGTAACCGCTACCTCAGCCCCGAAGAGCACGAGGTAGCACTCGTATTGTCCCGCGCGCTGGCTACAGGTTCGTACGAAGAAGCGCGTTCGCTTATCGACGCCACCCCCGATGTCGACCTGGACTACCTCGCCGTGACTACCCCGGACCTCTCTGAGCTCCCGGCAGGCTACCGCGGTCCCGCCCGCCTGCTCGTTGCGGCGAAGGTGGGTACGACCCGTCTGATCGACAACGTGGCGGTTGAGGTCTAGCTAGAAGGAGTGTTCTTCCGCGGGGAATTCTCCCTCGTGCACGGCGCGCTTGTACTCTGCAGCAGCCTTGCCCAGAGCCTCGCCCACGGCGCCGAACTTACGAACGAAACGCGCGCGGTGGCCGCCGGCGGGGAGGTCCGCCAGATCGTGCCAGACGAGAACCTGCGCGTTAGTATCCGGGCCGGCACCGATCCCCACAGTGGGTACAGGGCTCTTCGAGGTGAGCTCTGCTGCAAGGGGAGCGGGGACCATCTCGAAGACGACCATGTCTGCACCCGCGTTGACCACGGCCTCCATGTCCGCGCGGAGCTGGTCGGCGGAGTCATCGCGGCCCTGGACTTTGAAGCCGCTGAGGTTATCCACGGACTGCGGCGTGAAGCCCAAGTGTGCACATACTGCCAGGCCCGCGTCCTTCAGCGCCTTGATCCGCGGCGCGATGCGCACCCCGCCTTCGAGCTTGACCATATGTGCACCGCTGCGGTGAATTATGTCGGTGGCGCTGCGTACGCATTGCTCGTCGGAAGCCTCATAGCTCCCGAATGGCAGATCAGCGATGACCAGCGCATTACCCGCGCCGCGCACGACGGCTGCGGCGAGGTAGGTCATTTCGTCGATGGAGACCTGGTTCGTCGTCTCATAACCAAACACAACATTCGCCGCGGAATCACCGACGAGCATGCACTCGATGCCCGCCTCCGCGAATACCCGTGCCGTGGAGTAATCGTAGGCAGTGATCATCGCCCACTTTTCCCCGTCAGCCTTCTTCTGCTTCAAGTCCGCTACCCGAACTTTTTTGGTGGGAACCAAGTATCCAGTCATGCGGACAGTCTAGGCAGTCGTGACGGCAATTCTTGGAATTTCCTAGGAATTGAATTCTCCCGCTCGGCCAGCGTGCTGCGCTGTGCGTGCATATGCTGGGGCGCATGATCAGAGCATTTAGTGCAGTGCTCGCCGCAGTCAGCTTCATGGCCGTGGCTGGGTGCGGCGCCACTGAAGACGCCGACCAGGCAGCACCTCCTGCAGCAGAGAGCCACGATGATACTGTCGCCTCCGAGGCTCCCAAGGACGTGGATTACCGCGCGCTTCTCGACGGCATCACCTACAAAGGCCAGTCCATCGTCGTTCGCACGCCGGAGCAGATCGAAGAATTCATCCAAATGTCTCGGGATGCGGAAGCCGAAAACGCGGTAGATAACGTGAAAGTTGAACCAGTTGAATGCGCGGAGAGCGTCACAGACCCTGCGCGGGCGAACCACGCTGAGAGAATGAGTGCGGACAATTACACGATGGCTGATTTGGACGTCGATAGTTTCACGCTCATTGCGGAAGCCGCGGATATCGCTGATTACCGGATGACTGATCTGGAGAAATCTGATGGGTCCTGTGACAAGTACACCGTCACGATGCACGGCTACACGCAGCACATCACGGACAAGGAAATCCCATTCGAAGGTGACGCGAACAAGGGACGTGCAATCATCTCGCACTCAGTTTTCGACGATGGAATCGAAGCCACAATCTACAACGTCGCCGCCGAGAAAAGCGGCGCCTACGTCAATGTCGTGATCAAAGACTACTCGGATGAATCCATCCAGGCAGCCAACGAGACACTCGACCAGGTCCTCGCGCGACTCTAAGTCTCAGCCTGGGACAACGCCAAGTTCAGACCGCGTCTTTCGCCCGCTGATGACCGTGCGGTAACGTAGATTCCCGTTGCCCTAGTAGCTCAGTGGATAGAGCACGGCTCTCCTAAAGCCGGTGTCACTGGTTCGATTCCAGTCTGGGGCACAGAATAACCCCCGTAACCTGCACATACAGGCTGCGGGGGTTTCCTGACTCTTGGGCAAATTCGGGGTTAAGGGTCAAAA